>CAXBGQ010000122.1:0-8803 GCA_963975135.1 uncultured Nioella sp.
AAAACCCGCCGACGCGCGTATTGACCGGGTGGACAGCGCGCCCGCCAATACATTCCATGACGGAATTGCCGATCTTCTTCAGCCGCAGCGCCTTTTTGACCAGCTCGGGGTTGGATTGCGCGATCTGGATAGCATCGTGGAGGCCCAGGAAATCCGGCGCATGCAGCAAGACCGCATGCAGCGTATGGCTTTGAATCCATTCGCCGCAGTAGATCAGCCGCCGCAGATCCTCGATCTCGGGCGATACCGTGACGCCCATGGCCCTTTCGATGCTCTGGCAGGCGCTCATGATATAGGCGATCGGGCAGATGCCGCAGATGCGCGAGGTGATGTCGGGCGTTTCATGGGCGTCGCGGCCGCGTAGGAAGGCTTCGAAAAAGCGCGGCGGCTCGAAAATCCGGAACTCGACCTTTTCGATCTCGCGCCCGTTCAGACGCACATAAAGCGCGCCTTCGCCTTCGACACGCGCAAGCGCATCCACCTGAATGACACGCTCAGTCATGCGATACGCTTTCCTTGTGAAATTCCGGCGCGCCCGCGTTGTAGCTGCGATAAAAATCGCGCAGCGCCCGGTCCGGCATGCCCAATGCCTGCAATTGCGCCGACAGTGCCGGCGGGTTGGCGGTTTCCTTGGGTCCAAAGCACCCATAGCAACCGCGCCCAACCGCCGGGCAAAGATTGCCGCACCCGGCCTGCGTCACCGGCCCCAGGCAGGGCGTGCCCTGGGCCACCATCACGCAGACCGTTCCGTTCAGCTTGCATTCGACACATTGCGAGGTGCGCGGGATGTGAGGTGCGCGACCGGCCAGCGTCGCCGCGATCAGTTCCAGCAATTGATGTTTGGAAACCGGGCAACCGCGCAATTCGAAATCGACGGTGACGTGATCGGCGATCGCGGTCGAGGTTGCCAGCGTTTCGATGAATTCCGGTCGGGCATAGACGGCGCGGGTAAACTCCTCGACATCGGCGAAATTGCGCAGCGCCTGGATACCGCCCGAGGTCGCGCAGGCCCCGATTGAAATCAGCGTCTGCGATTGCGCGCGGATCTTGCGAATGCGTTCGGCGTCATGGGCTGTTGTGACAGAGCCTTCGACGAGGGAAATATCAAAGGGCCCATCCGCGATGGCGCTGGTCGCCTCTAGAAAATGCGCGATATCGAGCGCCCCGGCAATCTCCAGCAACTCATCCTCGCAATCCAGCAGCGTCAGCTGACAGCCATCGCAGGAGGCAAATTTCCAGACCGCAAGTTTTGGACGCGCCATCGCTCAGATCTCCTTTCCGGCCATCAGCGCCGCAACCCGATCATACCGGAATACCGGCCCGTCACGGCAAACAAAATCCGGACCGAACTGGCAATGACCGCAAAATCCGATGGCGCATTTCATGTTCCGCTCCATCGAGATCCAGACATTGTCCGGCGACACGCCGCCATCGCCGAGGCTTTTTACCGCGAAACGCATCATGATCTCGGGGCCGCAGACCAGCGCCGACACATTGGACGGATCCAACCCGGCCAGGGCGCGGTCAAGACAGGTGGTCACCACGCCCACACGGCCGGTCCACTCTGCCGTGGCGTGATCAACGGTCACCTCGACATCGGTGTCAAAGCGCGATTTCCATTCCTTGATTTCATCGGCATACAAAAGCTCGTCCGGCGATCTCGCGCCATAGACCAGCGTCAGCCCGGCATAATCCTGACGGTTTTCCAGCACATGATAGATCGCCGGCCGCAACGGGGCCAACCCGAGCCCGCCGGTGACTATGACGATGTGACGCCCGGTTTGCGCGGCAACAGGCCAGCCGGTGCCGAAAGGTCCGCGAACGCCCACCATGTCACCGTCTTTCAGACCGGTCAGAGCCGCCGATACCTTGCCCACCGACCGGACCGTGTGAATCAATCGGTCCGGTCTTGCCGGATCGCCGGAGATCGAGATCGCCGCCTCGCCGATGCCAAACGCATAAAGCATGTTGAACTGGCCCGGCCCGAAATCGACAACGGGGCCGTCGAGCGGCGCAAGCTCCATCGAGGTGACGCCGTCAAGCTCTTCCCAGGCGCGCCGGACCCGGTAGCGGCGCGGCATCATTGGATCCGGTTGCACCTTTCGCACCATTACGACTGGCCTCTGCCCGGTCCGTAGAGATCGAGCAACTGCAGGCGCAAGGTCCGCAGCCTGAGCGCCATATGCGGCAACAGATGGCGGAACATCTGATAGCCGAGCGCCGGAGTGTCGTCGCATTTTCCACGGATGCAGTCGGCATCGAGGCTGATCGCGCTGGTCTCGGTCAGCGCGCGGGCATCCGACATGTGCCGATAGGGCGGCACCATCCAGGACCAGCCCAAAAGATCGCCGGTATGCAATGTCTCGACAATGATCGGCGCGCGTTCCGGCGTGGCTATTTCGACCGCAACATCGCCGTGCCGGATGAGAAAGACCTTATCGGCGGGGTCGTCCTCGGCAAAGATCTGGTCGCCGGGGCGGAAATGCTCGTTCCGGCCACAACCGACCAGCAGCGCCCGCGTCTCTTCGTCGAAATCCCGAAACACCGGATGGTCCGAGAGAAGCTCTTCGATCCCATGTGTGCGCATGCGCTCAATCCCCGCTTTCTTCGGGAGGCTCCGCAAACAGGGCGGCCTCCGCTGTGATGTCGATCCCGACCGGGCACCAGGCGATGCAGCGGCCGCACCCGACGCAGCCCGATGTTCCGAACTGGTCGTGCCAGGTTGATAGTTTATGGGTCAGCCATTGCCGGTAACGCGATGTGGTCGAGCGCCGGACAGGACCGCCATGGACATAGCTGAAATCGACCGAAAAGCAGCTGTCCCAATTGCGCCAGCGTTCGGTGTGATCGCCGGTCAGATCGTTGATGTCGGTGACATCGGAACAAAAGCAGGTCGGGCAGGCCAGCGTGCAATTCGCGCAGCTCAGGCAACGCTCGGCCACCACCTCCCAATTCGGATGGTCGAGCGCGCCCCGCAGCAGATCCGGCACATTCGCGGCGATGGCCCGCGTTTGGCTTTCGGCGGCATTTCGGGTCGCGGCCTTTGCCGCCTCCAGATGCTGTTTCTGCGGCTCTTGCGTTTCCATCCGCTCCAGGATCGCGGCCCCCCGCGCGCTGCCGCATTCAACCAGAAATGCGCCCTCTGTGGTCTCATCCAGTTCGGTCAGCGCAATGTCAAAGCCGCTACCCGCACGCGGGCCGGTATTCATCGAGGCGCAGAAACAGGTTGCCGCCGATCTCGCGCATTGCACGGCGACGATCAGGGTCTGCGCGCGGCGATGGCCGTAGCCGGGATCGGAAAAATCGCCATTGTCGAATACCCGGTCCTGCACTTCCATCGCCGCGATTTCACAGGCCCGCACGCCGAAAAAGGCGGTTTTGGGCCAGGTCTCGGTCGCCGGTTCAACGTTGAACCCATCCTCGCTTTTCCGCGCCGACCAGAGCTTTTGCCGCGCCGGAAACAGCCATTTCTTCCAGCTTTGCGGGCCCACAACATAGTCGAACCAGCGCCCGACGCGCCCCTCGCGCAGCCGGTAATGGCCGCCCTCCTGCTCGTCAGTGATCCCACGCGGAAGATCGTCCGGCTCCGAAATCTCGTCATAAACAATCGCACCATCGCCCAGACGCGGGCCGATGACGCGCCAGCCATCGTCACGCAGCGCCCGGACAAGCGCGCCGGGGTCGTCTATCGTGACGCTTGATCCCGCGACCACAGCCATGACGGATCTATCCTTATTTCACCCGGCACCTGCGGGGCCGGCTTTCTAGATTTCCTCGGGCACCATTTCGATGGCCCCGCAGGGGCATTCGGCGGCGCAGATCCCGCAACCTTTGCAATATTCCAGGTCGATCTCGAACCGGTTGCCCGGTCCGAGCTTGATCACCGCGTTGTCCGGACAGACACCATAGCAGTTGTCGCATTCAAAACAATTGCCGCAAGACAGGCAGCGGCGCGCCTCGAAAAGCGCATTGTCTTCGGTCAGGCCCTGTTCGACCTCTTCAAAGCCCGATTGCCGGCGCAAAAGCGAAAGCTGCCCCTGAACCCGTTGCGGCGCATCGTCGTAATACCAGGGATTCACGTTGTCGAATGTCGCGATCGAGGCCCGCTCCGGCTTGTCGTAGCGACCGCCCCGCAACCACGCGTCGATGTTGCGCGCCGCCTTCTTGCCGTGGCCGATGGCAACCGTCACGGTGCGTTCGGACGGCACCATATCGCCGCCCGCGAACAGACCTTCGCGACCGGTCATCATCTGCGGGTCGACCGCAACAACCCCGTCGCGCGCGACCTCGACCCCCGGCACCCGGTCCAGGAACCCGGTATCGACATCCTGCCCCAGCGCCAGCACCAGCGTATCGGCCTCCAGCGTCTCGAACTCACCGGTCGGTTGCGGGCGGCCATCGGGGTCGATCTGCATCTTTTCCACGGTAAACGTGGTCTCGTCGATCTGCTTGATGGTCCTGAGCCAGTGGATCAAAACGCCCTCTTCCTCGGCCTCGCGGGCCTCGAAATCATGTGCGGGCATTTCGGCGCGCGTCCTGCGATAGACGATCATCGCCTCCTCGACGCCCAGACGTTTGGCGGTGCGCGCAACATCCATCGCCGTGTTGCCGCCGCCATAGACGATCACCCGGCGGCCCAGTTGCGGCGGCTCGGCCCCGGTCTCCATCTCGCGCAACAGGCTCACCGCGTCCAGAATGCGCCCCGCCGCATGGGCGGGGATCTCGGTGCGCTTGGCCAGATGGGCACCAACCGCCACGAACACCGCGTCAAAACCTTCGTCCTCGAAGGCCGCATCGATGTCATCGACTTTGGTGTCCAACTCAAGCGTCACGCCCATGGCGAGGATCCGGTCGATCTCGGCGTCCAGAATGTCGCGCGGCAGGCGGTATTTCGGGATGCCGAAACGCATCATGCCCCCGGCCATCGGCCCGGCCTCGCGGATCGTCACGGCATGGCCAAGGCGCGTCAGGTGATAGGCTGCGGACAGACCGCTGGGCCCGGCCCCGATGACCAGAACCCGCTTGCCGGTTGAGGCCGAGTCGATTTCCGGGGTCAGCCCGTGTTCGATCGCATAATCGCCCAGGAACCGTTCGACGGAGTGGATACCGACCGCCTCATCCAGCTGCGCCCGATTACAGGCGGTTTCGCAAGTGTGATAGCAGACCCGCCCCATCACCGCCGGCATCGGATTGTCCTGCATCAGGGCCTGCCAGGCGGCGGCATAATCGCCGCTTTCGGCATGGTAGAGCCAGTTCTGGATATTCTCGCCCGCCGGGCAGGCGTGGTTGCAGGGCGGCAGCCGGTCGACATAGACCGGCCGCGATGTGCGCCAGGATCCGGTGTGATTGTGCAGGCTGGACCCGGGATCGAGCGTGATGGCAAAGGGGAGCGGTCTGTCGGTCATATCGTGCCCTCCGGCAACTCAAGGCCGTAGCGGGCGATATTGGCGTCCGCCATGCGCTGGATTGCGGCGATGGTTTCGGCGTCCTCGGCCCCCTTTCGGAAAAGATGCGCGAAACGCCGTTGCAGCCGCAGATATTCATCGACCGGCACCCGTCGGCGGATCTTGCCCGAGGCGACAACCTCGCCATGTTCGGCCTCAAACAGCGGAAAGAGCCCGCTTTCAACCGCCAGCCGGGCAATCCGAATGGTGGCTTCCGAGGCCGAGCCCCAGCCAAGCGGGCACGGCACGAAAATGTGGATATAGCGGGCACCGCGAATCTCCATCGCGCGTTCAACCTTGGCCTCCAGGTCATGCAGATGCGAGACGCTGGCGGTCGCGACATAGGGGATGTTATGGGCCATGGCGATCCGGGGCATGAATTTGCCGGTGCCAAACACATTGCCTGGCGCATCGCCGACGGCGGGCGTGGTGGCGGTGCGCGCCGCCGGCGGCGTGGCCGAGGATCGCTGCACGCCGGTATTCATGTAGGCCTCATTGTCATAGCAGACATAGAGGACATCGTCGTTACGCTCGAACATGCCCGACAGGCAGCCAAAGCCGATATCCGTGGTGCCGCCATCGCCACCCTGGGCCACGACGCGCACCTCCGGTTTGCCCCGCATCCGCAAACCGGCAGCAACCCCTGTGGCCACCGCCGGCGCATTGCCGAACAGCGAATGCAGCCAGGGGATTTGCCACGAGGTTTCGGGATAGGGCGTGGTGAAAACCTCCAGACAGCCGGTGGCATTGACGGCCATCAGCTTGCCCCCCGCCGCCCGCATCGCCGCATCCAGCGCGTAACGTGCCCCCAATGCCTCGCCGCAGCCCTGACAGGCGCGGTGGCCCGAGGTGATGGCGTTCGACCGCCCCATCGACGCCTGCACGGTACGGCCATCCTCCTCCATCAGGCGGTTGCCGACCGTACGGGTGCCGGTCTGATAGAACTTGATCCTTTGGGGCGCGGTATCTTCGGTCATTGATTTGCGTCCTCATTCGGGGAAACCCGGTGCACAAGCCCCGGATTGAGCGCCCTGAGCAGGTTTTCCGCGATCGGCCCGGACTCGCGCATTCCCGCGGCCCGGGCGATCTGTTCGCCAACCACTTCGCGGTTGAGATCCAGAAAGGTGACGTCATCGAGCGCCTCTATTGCGGCGCGGCGGAACACATCGGTCAGCGACGCGCGGGTGATCGGGCGCCCGCCGAGCCCCGCGATCACGGTCAGGACCGGCATCGTCTCGCCGCGCAGCGCCATGCGCACATTCGACGCCAGAATGCCACCCAGACCGGGGGCCAGGGCTTTCTCGACACAGACGACGCGCTTGGCCCCCGCCAGCAGGTCGTGCAATTCGGCCAGCGGGAAGGGTCGGAACGACCCGATCGTCACAGAGCCGATGCGGGAGCCCGCCGCGCGTTCGGCATCGACCACATCCTTGATGGTGCCGTTCACCGACCCCAAGGCGACCACGATGGTTTCGGCATCCTCGCAGCGATAGGGCCGCACCAGACCACCCGCGACGCGGCCAAAGGCGGTCTCGAATTCCGCGGCGATGCGGGGAATGACTTCAAGCGCATCGACCTGTTTCTGATGCGCCAGATAGCGCACCTCGGTAAAGGCCTCGGGCCCGACCATGGCCCCGATCGAATAGGGGTTGTCGGTATCGAGCTGCTGAACCGGTTCAAACGGCGGCAGATAGGCGTCGACCTGCTCCTGCGTCGGTATGTCGAGCCGTTCATAGGCATGGGTCAGGATGAACCCATCGACGCAGACCATGACCGGGCAGGACAGTTCCTCGGCCAGGCGGAAGGCCTGGATATGCAGGTCTGCCGCTTCCTGGTTGGTTTCGGCATAAAGCTGTATCCATCCGGCATCCTTGAGCGCCATGCTGTCGGAATGGTCGTTCCAGATATTGATCGGCGCGCCAATGGCCCGGTTGCCTACGGTCATCACAATGGGCAGCCCCAGACCGGCGGCGTTGTAGACCGCCTCGGCCATGAAAAGCAGCCCCTGGCTGGCGGTGGCGGTGTAGGACCGCGCGCCGACCGCCGAGGCCCCGATTGCCACCGACAGCGCCGCAAATTCAGATTCGACATTGATGAATTCGCAATTCTCCAACGCGCCGGTTTTCACCAGCGCGCCGACGCCCTCCACGATATGGGTCTGTGGCGTGATCGGATAGGCGCAGACGACCTGCGGCCGGCATAGCGCCACCGCCTCGGCAATCCCTTGTGATCCTTCGATCTGTCTGAGCATGTCTGATGTCCTCAGGTTGAGAGCACGGCGTCATAGGCCTCGCGCGCGGCGGCGGCGTTGGCATCGCCGACCGGGCCAGGAAATTTCTCGTGAATGGCGTCAAGCACCGCATCGATCGTCAAGACCCGCGTCAGCGCCACGAACCCGCCAAGCAAGGCGGCATTCGGCATCGGGCGTCCGGTGTGGCGCAAGGCGATCTCGGTGGCCCCGACACAGGCGGCATGGCCCTTTGGCAATGCCGTGGCCAATTCGTCGATCCCGAGATCCGGAATGCCGTGGGTGGAATTGATCAGCAGGAAACCGTCCGGTTTGAGACCCGAAAACACATCGACCGAATGCAGCAGCGTCGGATCCTGGATGATCAGCGCGTCGGGATCCATGATCGGCTCACGGAGCCTGATCTCGGTGTCGGACATCCGACAGTAGGAAGCCACCGGTGCCCCCATGCGTTCCGACCCGAAACTGGGAAATGCCTGCGCGTGCTTGCCTTCGTCAAAGGCTGCCACCGACAGCAATTCGGCGGCGGTCACGACGCCCTGTCCACCCCGCCCATGCAACCGTATCTCAAACACGCGTCCCGCCTCCGTCTGACGGCCACCTTGCCCGTTGCGCCGCGAGTTTCATTGATATGTATCAAGGTGCGCCGAGATTGGGCCTCTGGTCAACAGAGGAGCGGCATCGGAAACCCGCAAGGATCTAGTGTAAACTATTGATAAAACGGGGGTTTGAATGCGTTCACCGCGACCTTTCTGGCCTGCCCAGGTATTTCCGACCTTTGTCAGCCAGCAGCGCGCCACAGTGCGTTTTCTATTTCTACAACGCGGATCTTCACCCTAAAAACAAATCGCGCAGCCCCGATACTCCATCCGCGACTTGCCGAGGGTGCCCGCCCTCGGGATCGAGGCGTTAACGTCAGGCCGGGCCCAAGCTCCCCTAATTGCCCCGACGCGCCGCCTTGGATGATGCCGCCAGGCCCTTTTGACATGGGGTAACACGCAGCAAGGGGCAACCTGCGCGGGCCAGAAGCCCCGAATAGACGATGATTCGCATTTTGCGTTGACTGAGATCAAGGCGTTTGTTTGCTCTGTGGCTCAAGTTTGCCTGGATT
>CAXBGQ010000123.1:0-8763 GCA_963975135.1 uncultured Nioella sp.
ATAGGCGAAAGACCGGGCACCCCAAGGTGATTGAGCGGCCGTGAAATTGAAATGTGGATATTGACGCATTCAGAGGTTTCGCAATGCTTGCCCGCGACGTCTGAGCGGAAATCGAGGTGGAAAGGCGCTATTTCTCCGGGAACAACGCGCCAGACAATTGTCCCGCAATGAGTATTTTTGCAAAGAAGAAGGTAGGGGTTTGTTAAGGTTAACGTGCCATGTTCAGCAGGCGGTACAGGGAGAGGTCCCGATGACCGCCCAAGGTGAAAGCACCGCGCTTGCCCCGCCTTCTCGGGATCGAGCGCGGTGTCCATTGCCTCTTTTCCATTTCATCTTGGCGACAAATACCTCCGCCGGAGGCTCCCGCACCCGCCACCCGCGAAACGCTGGTGGCGTGTCGTGACTGCGCTCATGATCCAGGGTGCGGGCTCGAACGTGGGAAAATCCCTGCTGGTCGCGGGCTTGGCACGGGCGGCGCACAATCGTGGGCTGTCGGTCGCGCCGTTCAAGCCGCAAAATATGTCAAACAATGCCGCCGTCACCGTCGATGGCGGTGAGATCGGGCGCGCGCAGGCGTTGCAGGCCTGGGCCGCCCGGCTGGACCCTGTGACGGATATGAACCCGGTGCTGCTGAAACCCGAAACAGATACCGGCGCACAGGTTGTGGTCCACGGCAAGCGGCTGACCACCGTCAAGGCGCGAGACTACGCGGCGTTGAAACCGCAACTGATGGCCCCGGTGCTGGAGAGCTTTCAGCGTCTGAAATCCGCGTATGACCTGGTGATCGTCGAGGGGGCCGGGTCACCGGCCGAGGTCAACCTGCGGGCAGGCGACATTGCCAATATGGGATTTGCGCGTGCAGCCGATGTGCCGGTCATCCTTGTGGGTGATATTGACCGGGGTGGAGTCATCGCGCAGATGGTTGGCACGCAGGCTGTGCTCGACCCGGATGACGCGGCGATGATCGCGGGCTTTCTGATCAACAAGTTTCGCGGCGATGTCAGCCTTTTTGACGATGGTTTTGCCCTGATCGAGGCGCGCACCGGATGGCGCGGGTTCGGCGTGCTGCCGTTTTTTCCCGATGCCGCGAAACTGCCCGCCGAGGATGCGCTGGATCTGCCCGGCAGAAGCTCAGGTAGCGGTCTCAACGTCGCCTGCCTCGCTTTCTCCCGCATCGCCAATTTCGACGATCTCGACCCATTGGCGCAGGAACCGGGCGTGTCGCTTTGCATGATCCGGGCCGGGCAGGCCATTCCGGGCGACACCGACCTGGTGATCCTGCCGGGCAGCAAGTCCACCCGCGGCGATCTGGCCTTCCTGCGGGATCAGGGGTGGGATACCGACCTGGCCGCGCATATCAGGCGCGGCGGGCATGTATTGGGCATTTGCGGCGGCTATCAGATGCTGGGCGACGTCATCCATGACCCGGACGGGATCGAGGGACCGCCGGGCAGCACCCCGGGGCTTGGCCTGTTGCGGGTCGAAACCGTGATGACGCGCGACAAGAGCCTGACCCGGGTGACCGCAACACATGCCATGAGTGGCACACAGGTTCACGGCTACGAGATTCATATCGGGCAGAGCGACGGGCCGGACCGCGCTCGCCCGTTTGCGTATGTTGCCGGGCAGGCCGAGGGCGCATCGACGCTGAACGGAGCGGTGCAGGGCACTTATCTGCACGGGCTCTTTGCCGAGGATGGGTTCCGGCGTGCCTATCTGGAGGGGCTCGGGGCGGAGGCTGGTCAAACAACCTATGGCGCGGCCGTGGACGCGACACTGGACGCGCTCGCCGATCACATGGCGCGGCATCTGGATCTGGATGCGATCTTTGCCCTCGCGCGGTAACGGGTTGGTTTGTAGGCTGGTGTCTGAAAAAGGAACAGCCGATGACCCCCAATCCCTACCTGACAATGGCGCAGAACAACGCTTGGGCGAACGCGACGCTTTATGCTGCGATTTCCGGATTGAGCGCGGCGGATTTCGCCGCCGCCCGCCCCGGCTTCTTTCCGTCGCTCGCGGCCACGCTCAATCACATCCATGAGGTCGACCTCTACTATGTCGATGCGCTGGAGGCGGGCGGCAGGGGGCGGTCGGTCTATGATCGCGCGCAAATCGCAGAGGTCGCGACGCTGGCCCGCGCACAGGCCGCGGTCGATCTGCGGTTTACCAACTTTTGCGCTGGGCTGACGCAGGCAATGTTGACTGAGTTGCGGCAAACCGAACGCGCCGATGGTATGGTGTGCGAAGAGGTCGGCGCGCTGGTCCTGCATCTGGTGCAGCATCAGATACATCATCGCGGGCAGGCGCACACGATGGTGGCCGACGCGGGAATCGCACCACCGCAACTGGATGATTTTCATCTTGTATTTGGCCGTGTGCCCTCGGCCCAGGATTATTTCGAGTAATTTCTGATCCACTCCGAAAAACCGGTTCGACCTGTCGGGGACGGTTGGCTAAGCTGATGCATGAAGCTACCGGAGCCTTGCCATGAAACTTTACACCTATTGGCGGTCCTCGTGTTCCTATCGGGTGCGTATCGCGCTTGGCCTGAAGGGGCTGGATTGGGAAAGCCTGCCGGTGCATCTGGTCAAGGGTGAACAGAATGCGCCGGAGTATCTGGCCCATAACCCGGTCGGTTTCGTGCCCACGCTGGTTTTGCCCGACGGTGCCGAGCTGACCCAATCCATGGCAATATTGGACTGGCTTGAGGCGGAATATCCCACCCCTGCATTGTTGCCCTCAGAGCCGCTGAAACGCGCCCGTGTTCTGGCCGCGGCCCATGTCATTGCGATGGACACGCAGCCCATCGCCAATACCGGCGTCGTTGAGCATCTCAAGCGTGAATTTGGGGCCAGCGTCGAGGGCGGCATCGCCTGGATGGTGCATTTCATGACGAAAAACCTGGCCGCGATGCAAAAGATGATCGCGCCCGAGGGGGCGTTTTGTTTCGGTGATACCCCGACCTGGGCCGATATCGTCCTGATCCCGCAGCTATATAACGCCCATCGCTGGGGCGTTGATCTGGCCCCGCTGGCCCGTCTGACCGGGATCGAGCTCACCGCGCTGGCGCTGCCCGCTTTTGAGGCCGCGCGGCCCGAAAACCAACCCGACGCCGAATAAAGGAGCCCCGACATGAGCGATCTGCGAAAATCCTGGGTCGAAAGTGCAAATAGCCCCGAGACCCAATTTCCCCTGAACAACCTGCCCTATGGCGTGTTCTCCACCGAAGGCACCGCGCCGCGCGCCGGCGTGGCCATTGGGGATTTCGTGCTCGACGTGGCGGCGCTGGAGGAGAACGGTATTCTGAGCGCGGGCGATCCGCCGGTATTCACGCGGCCCTCGTGGAATGACTTCATGGCGCTCGGGCCTTCGGCCTGGAATGGGTTTCGGCAGGCTTTGACTGTGCTGCTGGGCGAAAAATCAGGCGTCGGACGCCGGGCCGAGCCCTATCTGGTTGCGATGGCCGATGTCCGGATGAACCTGCCGTTCGAGGTGGCAGAATACACCGATTTCTATGCCGGAATGCATCATGCGATGAATGTCGGCACCATGTTTCGGGGCCGTGAAAACGCTCTGCCGCCCAACTGGCTGCATATTCCCATCGGCTATAATGGCCGGGCATCCTCGGTCGTTGTGTCGGGCACCGATGTGCGGCGGCCCTGGGGGCAGATCGTTCCCCAAGGTGCCGCGGACCCGGTTTTCGCGCCCTGCAAGCGGTTCGATCTGGAACTTGAGATGGGCGCGATTGTGGGGGTTGCGTCGCAGGGCCCGGTTTCGGTGACTGGGGCGGATGCGATGATATTCGGTTATGTGCTGCTGAACGACTGGTCGGCGCGCGATATTCAGGCCTGGGAATATCAGCCTCTGGGCCCGTTCCAGGCCAAGGCGACGGCCACAACGATCAGCCCCTGGATCGTGACGGCGGCGGCACTTGCGCCGTTCCGTGTCGAGGCCCCCGACCGCGAAAAGCCGCTTTTGCCGCATTTGGCCGATGCCGGGCCGATGCTCTATGACATCGACCTTGCCGTGTCGCTGGCCCCCGAAGGCAAAGCCGCCAGCGTGATTGCGCGCACCAATTGCAAGCAGATGTATTATTCCGCCGCGCAGCAATTGGCGCATCACACAACCTCGGGCTGTCCGATGCGGGTGGGCGATCTGTTGGGGTCGGGCACGATCTCGGGGCCGACGAAATCGGAACGCGGGTCGCTGCTGGAGCTGAGCTGGGGCGGCAAGGAGCCGCTGACGCTGGAGACCGGCGAGACGCGCGGGTTTCTTGAGGATGGCGATACGCTCAGCCTGTCGGGCCATGCGCAGGGCGACGGATACCGTATCGGGTTCGGGGCATGCGACGGCACGGTGGTGCCAGCATTGAGCGATCCATATGGCAGTTGAATACGTTACCGATAATCGTGGTGCCCTGGGTTTTGCGTAACATTTGACTTGCGTCGAATCGCCAGACGCCATATCCCGACCGTGCGGTCAGCTTATTGACCGTCATGCAAGGGAGGCCCGGATTTGGACGCATTCATCTGCGACGCGACGCGCACGCCGATCGGGCGCTATGGCGGGGCTTTGTCCGGCATCCGCACCGATGATCTGGCGGCGCTGCCAATCGCGGCGCTGATGGCGCGCAATCCGGGCGTCGATTGGGCTGCGATTGACGATGTGATCTATGGCGATGCCAATCAGGCGGGCGAGGATAACCGCAATGTCGCGCGCATGGCGGCGCTGTTGGCAGGGCTGCCTGTTGATGTGCCGGGCACCACGGTCAACAGGCTTTGTGCCAGCGGCATGGATGCCGTGGGCATGGCCGCGCGGGGCATCCGGGCGGGCGATCAGGACATGATCATCGCGGGTGGCGTCGAAAGCATGAGCCGTGCGCCTTTCGTGATGCCGAAAGCAGAGACCGGGTTCAGCCGCGCAAATGCCGTTTATGACACCACCATTGGCTGGCGCTTCGTCAATCCGAAGATGCAGGCCGCCCATGGCACTGAGTCCATGCCCGAAACCGCCGATAACGTGGCCGCAGAATATGGCATCAGCCGCGAAGATCAGGATGCCTTTGCCGCACGGTCGCAGGCGCGTTGGCAGGCGGCCCATGCGGCGGGCGTATTCGCGGAAGAAATCACCCCGGTGACGATCCCGCTGCGTAAAGGCGATCCCGTTGTGGTCGAAACCGACGAACACCCGCGCCCCGGCACCGATGCGGCGAAACTGGCTGGTCTCAGGGGGGTGAACGGCCCCGATCTCAGCGTGACGGCGGGCAATGCCAGCGGTGTCAATGATGGCGCGGCGGCGCTTTTGCTGGCCTCCGAGGCTGCGGCTGAGGCCAACGGCCTGACCCCGATGGCGCGCGTTGTCGGCATGGCAGCCGCAGGGGTTGCGCCCCGCATCATGGGCATCGGTCCGGTGCCCGCAACGCGCAAAGTGCTGGCGCGCGCGGGGCTGACCCTTTCCGACATGGATGTGATAGAATTGAACGAGGCCTTCGCGGCGCAGGGGCTGGCCACATTGCGGGAACTTGGCCTGCCCGACGATGCGACGCATGTGAACCCCAATGGCGGGGCCATCGCGCTTGGCCATCCGCTTGGCATGTCGGGCGCACGTCTGGTGATGAGCGCGGCCTATCAATTGCGGCGCACGGGCGGGCGTTACGCGCTCTGCACCATGTGTGTCGGCGTCGGTCAGGGTGCGGCCCTGATCCTCGAACGCGTCTGAGAAAGGTTAGAAAGATGTATGCTCAACTGATCAAAACGGCCCGTTCCGGGATCAAGTCGCGCGACGAGATGTCGGAACAGGAACGCGCCTTTCAGGACAAGATCGATGCCGATATCAAGATCGAGCCACGCGACTGGATGCCCGATGATTACCGCGCCACGCTGATCCGCCAGATCGGTCAGCACGCCCATTCCGAGGTGGTCGGCCAACTGCCCGAGGGTAACTGGATTACCCGGGCACCGACGCTGGAACGTAAAGCGATCTTGCTGGCCAAGGTGCAGGATGAGGCGGGCCACGGGCTCTATCTCTATTCGGCGGCCGAAACGCTTGGCGAAAGCCGCGATGAACTGGTGCGCCTGTTGCATGAAGGCCGGATGAAATATTCCTCGATCTTCAATTATCCGACGCTGAACTGGGCCGATATCGGTGCGGTCGGCTGGTTGGTCGATGGGGCCGCGATCGTCAACCAGGTGGCGCTGCAACGCACCTCCTATGGTCCTTACGCCCGGGCGATGGTGCGGATCTGCAAGGAAGAGAGCTTTCACGCACGTCAGGGCTATCACGCGATCATGAAAATGGCCTTTGGCACAGAGGCGCAGAAAAAGATGGCGCAGGATGCGCTGAACCGGCTCTGGTTCCCGGCCATGATGATGTTCGGGCCGCATGACAGCGACAGCACCCATTCCGAGCAGTCGATGGCGTGGAAGATCAAGGTCAAATCCAATGATGAGCTGCGTCAGCAATTTGTCGATCAGACCATCCCGCAGATCGAATATCTGGGCCTCGACCTGCCCGATCCCGGCATCAAATGGAACGAGGCGCGCGGGCACTACGATTTCAGCGATCCCGATTGGGATGAATTCATGGATGTCATCCGCGGCAACGGCCCCTGCAATGTGGACCGCATGAAGGACCGGGTGAAAGCCTGGGAGGATGGTGCATGGGTGCGTGACGGGCTTTTGGCGCATGCAAGGAAACGCGGCGCTGTGGCGGCGGAATAAGGAAGGATCGGGTAAATGAAAAACGAATGGCCCCTGTGGGAAGTGTTCATCCGAGGTCAGCATGGTCTGAGCCATCGTCATGTCGGCAGCCTGCACGCCCCTGATGCGGATATGGCGATCAAGAACGCGCGCGATGTCTATACGCGGCGCAATGAGGGTGTTTCGATCTGGGTGGTCGAAGCGCGCCATATCTCGGCCACCGCACCGGGCGATAAGGGGCCACTTTTCGAGCCCTCCGAAAGCAAGGTCTATCGCCACCCGACCTTTTTCGACATTCCCGAAGACGTGGGGCATATGTGATGACCGGTGACGAGGCTCTGTTCCAGTTCCTGCTCAGGATGGGCGACAACACCCTGATCCTTGGCCATCGCGTCAGCGAATGGTGCGGCAAGGCTCCGGTGCTGGAGGAAGATATCGCGCTGGCCAATACGGCGCTCGATCTGATCGGGCAGACGCAATTCTGGCTGGGGCTCGCCGGTGAGGTCGAAGGGCAGGGGCGGTCCGCCGATGACCTGGCCTTTCTGCGCGACGCCTGGGATTTCCGCAATCTGCTGCTGGTCGAGCTGCCCAATGGCGATTTCGGCCAGACATTGATGCGCCAGTTCCTGTTCGATGCGTTCCAATCGGTGCTGTTGGGGCGGCTGCTGACCTCGTCGGATACGCGCGTGGCCGATATTGCCGCGAAAGCGTCCAAGGAGGTGGCCTATCACGTCGAACGCTCTGCCGACACGGTGGTGGGGCTGGGTGACGGAACGGCGGAAAGCCATGCCCGGATGCAGGCGGCGCTGGACTATCTTTGGCCCTACGTGGGCGAGATGTTCCGTGGCGACGATGTGGATGCAGCGATGGTCGCGGCGGGCATCGCGCCCGATCCCGCCAGCCTGCGTGAGGACTATGATGCGTTGGTGACCAAGGTTCTGACCGAGGCGACGCTGGACATTCCAAAGGGCACATTCAGCCATAAGGGCGGGCGCACCGGCTATATGCATACCGAGCATCTGGGCCATCTCCTGACCTCGATGCAATGGCTGCAACGCGCCTATCCGGGGGCCAGTTGGTAGGCGCATGGCACAGGCCGCGACAGATCAGATCTGGGATTGGCTGGATCAGGTGCCCGACCCCGAGATCCCGGTGATCAGCCTGGTCGATCTGGGCATCATCCGGGGCGTGGAATGGCAGGGCGACGCGGTGCAGATCACCGTCACCCCGACCTATTCGGGATGCCCGGCCACATCGGTGATCAATCTCGACATCGTCTCGGCGCTGAACGGGCATGGCATTGAAAACGTGGTGCTGAAACAACAGATTTCGCCGCCCTGGACCACCGATTGGTTGTCCGACAAGGGCCGCGAGAAGCTGGAGGAATACGGCATCGCGCCGCCCCGGCCCGCGGGCGGCCCGGCGCGGTGCCCGCGCTGCAAGGGGACCGATCTGGAACGGCTCAGCCAATTCGGATCGACCCCCTGCAAAGCCGCGTGGCGGTGCCGCGACTGCCTGGAACCGTTCGATTATTTCAAGTGCATCTGAGGGAAGGAGCCCTGATGGCGCGATTTCACGATCTGACTGTCACCGATGTGACCAAGACCATCCGCGACGCCGTGGTGGTGACCCTGCAACCCGAGGATGCGGGGGCGTTCGCGTTCACGCAAGGTCAATACCTGACCTTCCGCCGCAACTTCGACGGGCAGGAACTGCGCCGCAGCTATTCGATCTGCGCCGGGCGGCAGGAGGGCCGCATCCAGGTGGGCATCAAGCGCGTCGATGGCGGGGCGTTTTCAACCTGGGCGAACGAGGAATTGCAGGTCGGCGATCGGGTGCAGGCGATGCCGCCGATGGGCAGCTTTTTCACCCCGCTCGACCCAAGTGCCGAAAAGCAATATCTGGGCTTTGCCGGTGGCTCGGGCATCACGCCGGTCCTGTCGATCATCAAGACGACGCTCGCGGTCGAGCCGGGCGCGCGGTTCACGCTGGTCTATGCCAACAAGGGCGTCAGCACGATCATGTTCCGCGAAGAGCTGGAGGATCTGAAAAACCAGCATATGGG
>CAXBGQ010000124.1:0-8754 GCA_963975135.1 uncultured Nioella sp.
CGAGGTCGAGGGGGAGCTGGCCTGCGAGGCCGAGTTCACCGCGATGATGGACCTGCCGGCGGAGGGCTGAGGCGATGGCGATAGATGCCTCTGCGCAAATTCACCCTTCTGCCGTGATCGAAGACGGGGCTGTGATCGGCGCGGGCTGCACGATCGGCCCGTTCTGCGTGGTTGGCCCCGAGGTGCGGCTGGCCGAGCGGGTCGAGCTGCGCTCCCATGTGGTGGTGAACGGCCAGACCGAGATCGGTGCCGAGACCGTGATTTTCCCGTTTTCGGTAATCGGGGAGATCCCGCAGGATCTGAAATTCCGGGGTGAGAAATCACGGCTCGTGATTGGTGCGCGCAACCGCATCCGCGAACATGTCACCATGAATTGCGGCACCGAAGGCGGCGGCGGCATCACCCGGATCGGCGATGACGGGCTCTTCATGGCGGGCTGTCACATCGCGCATGACGCGCAGGTCGGCGACCGGGTGATCGTGGTCAATTCGGCGGCCATCGCGGGCCATTGCGTGTTGGAGGATGACGTGATCATCGGCGGTCTGTCGGGCGTCCATCAATGGGTGCGCATCGGCAAGGGGGCCATCATCGGCGCGGTCACGATGGTGACCAACGATGTCATTCCCTACGGGCTTGTGCAGGGACCGCGTGGGGCGCTTGACGGGCTCAACCTGGTGGGTCTGAAACGGCGCGGCGTGGCACGGTCCGACATTACTGCGCTCAGGGCCGCGTTTCAGATGCTGGCGCAGGGCGAGGGCGCATTTCTGGACCGGGCGCAGCGGCTGGCCGATGACACCCCCGAAAGCGTCTATGTGCGCGAGGTGGTGGAGTTTGTTCTTGGGGCCAGCGAGCGGTCCTTTCTGACACCGGGATAGGCCGATGGCACGCGCAATCATCGCAGGGGCAGGGGCATTGCCGGGGCTGTTGCTGGCGGCAGGGCGCGCGCATGTCGTGCGCCTGCACGGTGTCCCCTCCGATCCGCTGGACGCCCCCGAAATTCCGGCGCGCTTTGAACGCTTTGGCGCGCTTTTTGCCGATCTGCGGGCCGCAGGCGTCACCCATCTGGCCTTTGCCGGGGCGCTCAGCCGTCCCGACTTTGACCCCGCGTTGATGGATTCAGAAACCATGGCGCTGATGCCGCGCATCGCCGCCGCGATCGGGCAGGGCGATGACCACCTGTTGCGCGAGATTGCGGCGATTTTCGAGGAGCAGGGGTTTTGCGTGCAGGGTGCCTGTGATCTGCGGCCCGATCTGGTGGCCGAACCCGGCCCGATCACGGGCGAGATCAACGCCGAACAACAGGCCGATGCAGCCCGCGCCCGCACGGTTCTGGAAGCGCTTGGGCCGCTGGATATCGGGCAGGGCGCGGTCGCGGCACGGGGTCAGGTGATCGGGGTCGAGACCTTGCAGGGCACCGATGCGATGTTACGCTTTGTAACGGTGACCGCGCCGGGATCGGGCGGGGTCTTTGTCAAGCGGCCCAAGCCGGGGCAGGATATCCGCATGGACACGCCCGTGATTGGCCCGGCCACGGTGATGAAAGCGGCTGAAGCGGGCCTGTCGGGCATCGAGATTGCCGCCGGATCGGTCCTGATTCTCGACCGCGAGGCCACCGTCGATGCGGCAGAGGCGGCGGGCGTCAGCCTCTGGGCGGTCTGATGACGCTGCGGCTCTTCCTGATCGCGGGCGAGCCGTCGGGCGACAGGCTTGGCGCGGCTCTGATGGCGGGGCTGAAAACGCTGGCAGGCGAGGTGGAGTTTCACGGCGTTGGCGGGCCCTTGATGGCCGCCGAAGGGTTGCAGAGCCTCTTTCCGATGGAGCGGCTCTCGGTCTTTGGCCTGGCCGAGGTGCTGCCGAAATTGCGGGAGCTTTTCGCATTGAAGGACAAGGCCGCGCGCGCGGTGCTGGACCTGCGCCCCGATGCTTTGATCACCATCGACAGCCCCGATTTCTGCCTGCGCGTGGCCAAGGCGGTCAAGGACCGCGCGCCGGATCTGCGCACCATCCATTATGTCGCGCCCTCGGTCTGGGCCTGGCGCCCGAAACGCGCTGCAAAGATGGCGCGCCATATCGATCATGTGCTGGCGCTGTTGCCCTTCGAACCGCCCTATATGGAGGCCGCTGGCATGAGCTGCGATTTTGTCGGGCATCCGGTCGTGGCCGAACCCCAGGCCA
The DNA here is from genome assembly GCA_963975135.1 of uncultured Nioella sp. Taxonomy (GTDB): domain Bacteria; phylum Pseudomonadota; class Alphaproteobacteria; order Rhodobacterales; family Rhodobacteraceae; genus Alterinioella. Next base: position 2,176 of record CAXBGQ010000124.1, read on the forward strand.
GCGCCGCCGAGATCGCGGAATTCCGCGCCGCCCATGGCATCGCGCCCGATGCGCCCTTGCTGCTGGTCCTGCCCGGATCGCGCCGGTCCGAAGTCACCCGCCTTGCGCCGGTTTTCGGTCAGGCCATCGCGCCCCTCATGGCCGCTCATCCCGATCTGAGGGTGGTGCTGCCGACCGTGGCCCATGTAGCCCCGCTCTTGCCGGATCTGTTGCAGGGCTGGCCGCTGCAACCTCTGGTTCTGGGCCCGAGCGGGCAGACGCCCGAGAGCGTAACCGCGCAAAAACGCGCCGCATTCGGGGCGGCGGATCTGGCGCTTGCGGCCTCGGGCACGGTGTCTTTGGAACTGGCGGCCAGCGCCACGCCCATGGTCATCGCATATGACATGAACCGGGTCACCTGGACGCTGATGCGCCGCGCGGCGCTGATCGATACGGTGACGCTGGTCAATCTGGTCTCGGAAACCCGCGTGATCCCGGAATTTCTGGGCCCGGCCTGCCGCCCCGACGCCATCGGCGCGGCGCTGGTCGATCTGGCATCGAACCCGGCGGCGCGCGCGGCGCAGGATGCCGCCATGGCCACCACCATGGAACGGATCGGGCAGGGCGGCGAGGCTCCGGGCCTGCGCGCGGCGCGGTCGGTTCTGGCGGCAATCAGCCGATGAAATCGACCGCCAACGCGCCGCTGAGGCGCAACAGGTCACCCGGCGCGATGGCAAAGATGTGGCGCGGTGTGCCAGCCGCCGCATAGACCCTGTCGAAATCGAACAGACGCGGATCGGCCCAGGCGCGGATCGGGGTCAGGTGCCCCACCGGGGCCACGCCGCCAATGGCAAATCCCGTCTGCGCCCGGATCAAGGCGGCATCGGCCTTGCCCAATGCCTCGCCCGCCAGCGCACTGGCCTTGTCGGCACAGACCTGATTGCCGCCTGCCGTGATAAAGAGAAGCGCGGTGCCGCTGGATTGCCCGCGAAAGATGATCGACTTGGCGATCTGGTCGGGGATGCAGCCCACGGCCTTTGCTGCCGCCTCTGCCGTGCGGGTGCTCTCGGCCATCTCCAGAACATCCGCCACCACACCGGCCTCGGCCAAAGCGCGCTGCACCCGTTTCAGGCTTTTGCTCATGGTGGATCCTCCCTCAATTGCGGCTTTTGCCGTGCAGGCCGCGCCAAGGCAACCCGTTGACGCGCGCCCGCCCGCCCGCCATCAAAGCGGCATGAGTTTTGTTGCATCGCTGACCCGCCATCCGATCCCCTTCGACCCTGCCTTGGGGGCCGATGCGCTGATCCATCTGCCAGACCTCGCCCCGGACCTGCACCCGCTGATCATCGGCACCGCTGGATGCAGCCCCTATCTGGCGCAGTTGATTGCGCGCGAAGGGGCTTGGCTGGATGCGGCCCTGACCGCCGGTCCGGCGGATGTGCAGGCGGATTTGCTGGCCGAGACGGCAGCACTTGATCTTGCCGACCTCGCCTCGGGGTTACGCCGGCTGAAACGCCGGGTGCATCTTTATGCGGCGCTGGCCGATCTGGGCGGCGTCTGGACGCTGGAACAGGTTACCGGCCTGCTGACCGATTTCGCCGACGCAGCGGTCAATGTTGCCCTGCGCCGCCTGATCGCGGCCGAGGCGCGGCGCGGCAAGATCCCCGGCATCACTGAAGAGGATGCCGAAACCGGGGCCGGGATGGTGGCGCTGGCGATGGGTAAGATGGGCGCGGGCGAGCTGAACTATTCCTCCGATATCGACCTCATCTGTCTCTTCGACGAAACCCGGTTCGATCCGGGCGACGAGATGGAGGCGCGCGCAGGCTTCATTCGTGCCACCCGCCGGATGGCGGCCACGTTGAATGACATCACGGCTGAGGGCTATGTCTTTCGCACCGATCTGCGGCTGCGCCCCGATGCCTCCGTCACGCCGGTCTGCATCTCGATGGCGGCGGCGGAACGCTATTACGAGGCCGAGGGGCGCAATTGGGAACGCGCCGCCTATATCAAGGCGCGCCCGGCGGCGGGCGACATCGTGGCGGGGCAGAAATTTCTCGACACGCTGACGCCCTTCGTCTGGCGCAAGCATCTCGATTTCGCGGCCATCGAAGACACCCAGAACATGCGCCAGAAAATCCGCACACATAAGGGGCTGCATGGGCCGATCACGCTGGAGGGCCATAACATGAAGCTCGGTCAGGGCGGCATCCGCGAGATCGAGTTCTTTGCCCAGACCCGGCAGATCGTATCGGGCGGGCGCGACCCGGATCTGCGCTTGCGCGGCACGGTTCCGGCGCTGGCGATGCTGGCCCAAAAGGGCTGGATCGAAAACGCGGCGGCCATCGCGTTGACCGATCACTACCGCGCCCATCGTGAGACCGAACATCGGCTGCAGATGATCCATGACACCCAGACCCATGATCTGCCGTTGAACCCGGAAGGGTTCGCGCGGCTGGCCAATTTCTGCGGCGAAAGCGATGTGGCGGCGTTCCGGTTGGGTCTGGAGGATCGCCTGCGCGCGGTCGATGCGCTCTGCGAGCCGTTCTTCAAACCCGAAGCGACGCCTTCCGAACCTGAACCCGAACTGAGCGCAACCGCCGAGGAAATCGTCGCCCGCTGGCCCGGTTATCCGGCGCTCCGATCTGCGCGCGGGCAGGCCATCTTCGCGCGCCTCAAGCCCGAACTTCTGGCCCGCTTCCTGGCCACGCCGCGCCCCGATGAGGCGCTGACAAATTTCGACGGGTTCCTGCACGGTCTGCCTGCGGGGGTGCAGCTTTTCTCTCTCTTCGAGGCCAACCCGACGCTGATCGACCTGATCGTCGATATCTGCGGCACCGCGCCGGGCCTGTCGCGGCATCTGTCGCGTCATTCGGGCGTGTTCGATGCCGTGATCGGGGGCGGGTTTTTTGCCACCTGGCCCGCCGAAGACATATTGAACGGCGATCTGGAGGAGGTGCTTCAGGGGCTCGATTACGAGGATGTTCTGAACGCCACCCGGCGCTGGAAAAAGGAATGGCATTTCCGCGTCGGCGTGCATCACCTGCGCGGTCTGATCACGTCCGAGGAGGCGGGCGCGCAATATTCGCAATTGGCCGGTGTCATCGTTCAGGCGCTCTGGCCTCGGGTGTGCGATGAGGTCGCGCGCCGACATGGCCCGGCACCGGGGCGCGGCGGCGCGGTGGTGGCGATGGGCAGTCTCGGGGCCGGGCAGCTTTCGGCGGGCTCCGACCTTGACCTGATCGTGATCTATGATGCGGATGGGCAGGAAATGTCCGAGGGCCGCCGGCCGCTGGATGCGCGCGGCTGGTATGCCAAGGCCACCAAGACGCTGATCACCGCGCTGTCTGCCCCCACCGGCGATGGCACGCTTTACGAGGTCGACATGCGGCTCAGGCCCTCGGGCCGTCAGGGGCCGGTGGCGACATCGCTGCAAAGCTATCGCAATTACCAGCTGACCGAGGCCTGGACCTGGGAACATCTGGCGCTGACACGGGCGCGGCCCCTGGCGGGCGATGCGGGCCTGTTGACGGGTATCGAGGCGGTGCGGGTGGAGGTCCTGACGGCGGCGCGCGAACCGGCGCGTACGGTGGCCGACGCACAGGACATGCGCGCGCGGCTGGCCGCGGCGGGGCGCGCGGGCGACGGGCTGGATGCCAAGGAGGGCCCGGGCCGGATGAAGGATATCGAGCTTGTGGCCGAAACCGCGGCGCTGATGGCGGGTGCGCCAATGCGCGATGTGTTGGGACAGCTTGAGGCCGGCGTTTCGATCGGCTGGCTCGGTGCCGATGACGCGCGCGCGCTGGCCCTTGCGCATCGCCATTACAGCCGTCTCAATCAGGCGACGCGGCTCCTGACCGACCGGCGGCTGGATCTGGGTGAGGTGGGTCTGGGCGGGCGACGGTTTCTGGCGCGGGAGACGGATGTCGCGGATGCCGCCGAACTTGCCGCAAAAACCGAAGGCATGCGGGCCCGGGCAGAGGATATCATTGCAAAAGCCATGACCGCCCCGCCAAAGGATCCCGGATGACCGATACCAGCGACCCCAAAGACCTGATCCGCGAATCCTACCGGATCGAGGGGATCGACAAAAGCCAGTGCCGGTCGATCTTTGTCGATTGGGCGCTTAGCCTGACAGATCCCGACCCGGCCCCGCATCTGCGGATCCTGCTGGCCCGCCACGCGGAGGACAACCCCGATCACCCAATGACCGCCGTGCTGCGCGAGGGGTTGGAACGCCCCCCCGCCAAGGGCCGCCGGGGCGGGCGGGCGGCACGATTTCGCGAGACCTGACGGGTGCCTCAGGGCACGATCCGCGCCGCCTGCGTGCCGCGTTCGCGGTAGGGCGTGGTGTCGTAATGGGCGCGGTAGCACTTGGAAAAATGCGACGGCGAGGCAAAGCCGCAGGCCAGCGCCACATTGATCACGCTCATATCGGTCTGCAACAGCAGGTTGCGCGCCTTTTGCAGCCGCAGCTCCATGTAATAGCGTTTCGGGCTGCGGTTCAGATAGCGGCGAAAGAGGCGCTCCAGCTGTCGGGTCGACATGCCCACTTCCTGCGCCAATATCGACGGGCTGATCGGCTCTTCGATATTTTGCTCCATCATCCGGATGACCTGGCTGAGCTTTGGGTGGCGCACACCGATGCGGGTCGGAATCGACAGGCGTTGCGTGTCCTGATCGGTGCGGATCGTGGTATAGATCATCTGATCGGCGACCTGGCTGGCCAGTTCCTCGCCGTGATCGGTGGCAATCAGCGTCAGCATCAGGTCAATCGACGCGGTGCCGCCAGCGGTGGTCATGCGGTTGCCGTCGATGACAAAGACCGATTTGGTCAACTGCACTTCTTCAAATTCTTCGGAAAAGCTGTCCTGGTTTTCCCAGTGAATAGTCGCCTTCTTGCCATCCAGCAGCCCTGCCTTGGCCAGGGCATAGCCCGCGGTGCAAAGCGCGCCCATCGTCACCCCGCGCCGGGCCTCGCGCCGGATCCAGTTGATCAGCTTTTTCGTCGTCGCGCCCTGCACATTGATGCCGCCGCACAGCATGATTGTGTCTTCGCGCTTCAATTCCTCGAAATCCATTTCGAGCTTGAAAACCGCGCCGGAACTGCATTCCGCCTCGACGCCACCTTCGCCGGCAAAGACCAGCTCATACAGCTCCGCACCGCCCAGGCGGTTGGCAATGCGCAAGGCATCGATCGCCCCGGCACAGCTGAGCAGCGTGAACTGATCCATCAGCACGAAGATAAATCGCTTGGGGTGCCGGGGCACGCCGTTCAAAAGGGCGACCATTTTGCTGCCATACTCCCATTTACGTCAGCAAGACGTTGTTGCTTTATAGCGAAACCACCATTTCCCGCCCTACGCAATCCCCCGGTGACGGGAATTTCGCATTGGACCCCGCCTGCGGGATGCGTATAACCACCCCCGGACATGATATAGGAGAGCCCAGGATGGCACAGGCGTGGAAAAAGACGGGCTGGCGCGAAAAACCGCGGGTGCAGATGCCCGATTATCTTGATGGCGCGGCCCTGGCCCGGGTCGAGAAACAGCTGGGGCTTTACCCGCCGCTGGTCTTTGCCGGCGAAGTGCGCCGTCTGAAGGATCATCTGGCCTCGGTCTCGCGCGGCGAGGCGTTTTTGTTGCAGGGCGGCGATTGCGCCGAAAGCTTTGCCGATTTCTCGGCCGATGCGATCCGCGACACCTATAAGGTGATGCTGCAAATGGCAGTGGTGCTGACCTATGGCGCGAAAGTGCCGGTGGTCAAGGTCGGCCGCATGGCCGGACAGTTTGCCAAACCGCGTTCGGCCCCGACCGAGGTCAAGGATGGGGTCGAACTGCCCTCCTACCGCGGCGATATCATCAACGAGCTTGATTTCACCTCCGGTGCCCGCATCCCGAACCCCGACAAGATGTTGCAGGCCTATACCCAATCGGCGGCGACGCTGAACCTGATCCGGGCCTTCAGCCAGGGCGGTTTCGCCGATATCCACCGGGTCCATGCCTGGACGCTCGGCTTCACCCAGGGCGATGAAGCCGACAAATACCGCGATATGGCCAACCGGATCTCGGACGCGCTCGATTTCATGACGGCTGCCGGTCTGAACTCGGATACCGCGCATACGCTCGCTTCGGTCGATTTCTACACCAGCCATGAATCGCTGCTTTTGGAATATGAAGAGGCGCTCTGCCGGATCGATTCGACCTCCGGTCTGCCGGTGGCGGGCTCGGGGCACATGATCTGGATCGGCGATCGCACCCGCCAGCCCGACGGCGCGCATGTCGAGTTCGCCCGTGGCGTGCAAAACCCGGTCGGTCTGAAATGCGGTCCCACCACGACGGCGGATGATCTGAAAGTGCTGATGGAGCGGCTGAACCCCGAAAATGAGGCCGGGCGTCTGACGCTGATTGCGCGGTTCGGGGCCGGCAGCGTCGGCGATCACCTGCCGCGTCTGATCGAAACCGTGCGCAGCGAAGGGGCCGATGTGGTTTGGTCCTGCGATCCGATGCATGGCAACACGATCAAATCGGCCAGCGGCTACAAGACCCGGCCCTTTGACAGCGTTCTGCGCGAAGTGCAGGAGTTTTTCGCCATCCACCG
>CAXBGQ010000125.1:0-8728 GCA_963975135.1 uncultured Nioella sp.
CCGTTTTCCCGGCATAGTGCGAACACATCCGGGCGGATTTTAACAAGATTTTGCCCGGTCAGTTTCCCAGAAATTCACATTTTGCCCGCTAATCAGGGGTGAGATGCGTCATTTCCGGAGCTCTGCGCCCTATGCCGAACACCTATACCGATCAGTTCTATGTCATGGATCCGGGCAACCCGCCCGCGGCGGGCACCAACCTGACCGCGCAGAACTTCGATTTTGTCGATTCGGATGATAACGGGCTGATTGAGCCAAATGTCGGCGATACCGCCAACGGCGCGGAAGTAACCAGCGTCTGGGTCGATGACACGATCACGGTCACCATGGGCGGCAGCACCGTTACGATCACCGGCGTAACCTTCTATCTGGATGGGCAACCGGCGATTTTCACGCCGACCGATGGCACGGTCCTGAGCGACGCGGTGTTTCAAAGCTCGACCTATGTTGTCCAGAGCACAGAGATTGACGTAGGCGATTTCGGGCCACCCTGTTTTACACCCGGCACGCTGATCGAAACCGACCGCGGCCCCCGCGCCATCGAGACATTGATGCCCGGCGATCTGGTGATGACCCACGATAACGGCTTCCAGCCGCTTTTATGGGTGAGCAGCCGCACAGTGCCCGGTTGTGGCCGGTTCGCACCGGTTGTTTTTGCGGACGGGGCCATCGGCAATACAGGGGAACTGGCGGTGTCACCGCAACACCGCATGTTGATTTCCGGCTGGCAGGCGGAACTGTTCTTTGGCCAGGATGAGGTGCTGGTGCCTGCGAAACATCTGGTGAACGGCGAAACGATCCGTCAGATCGACGCGGCGGAAGTGACCTATATCCACCTGCTCTTTGCCGATCATGAGATTGTCTTGGCGGGCGGCGTGCCATCCGAAAGCTATTTCCTGGGCCATGCGCTGCGCGAGGACCGAAACGGGGCCCGCGCCGAATTGCACGCCCTTTTCCCTGAACTTGAGGCGGTGGCCCGCGCCCTGCTGCCCGCGCGCCCGATCATTCGCCGCCATGAAGGGGCGCTGCTGGCGGCCTGACATGGTCCGATTCCTGCGTCAGATCTCGGCGATGCCTATGATGTAGTTCTGACCGTAGGCCTTGGCGCATTTCGGGCAGGTGGTGTAGAAGAAAAAGATCCGACCGGGTTCCGACCCGTTGGCCCGAACCAGGCTTTTCATTTCATCGAGCCAGATCTCCGCATCGCGGTAGGGGCCCTCAAAGACCCTGGTGATGAAATCCCCGGACAATTTGGTCATCTCTTCGCCCGCGACGTCGCCGGTGACGGCAAACAGATGTTCCCCGACCCATGCGGAGGGATCGTGGCTGAGAACCAGAAAACCCTCGGGGCGACCGGCATGGGCGGCGTCGATATGGTTTTGCACACGGGTGAAAACAGATCCCATGTTCAACGGGATATGCAGGGCGCTGCGGGTCCTGGCGACGACAAAAGGCATATCGTCGAAATGCAATTCCTGCCGGTCCCAGCCTTCCGGGTTGAACTTCGGACAGCAGCCGGTGGTGTTCACACTCTGGTCGAAATGCGGGATTTCGTTGGTTTGCATAGGGTTTCCTCCGCCTGCTTGGACGGGAGAATTATACTGCAATGCCGGAATGCGTGCCTTGATCGGGGTCAGGCGTCGGAAAATTCGTCCCGCCCATAGCCCTGGACGTAAAGCAGCGCCGTCAGGTCACCGTGGTTGATGCGGATATCGCATTGCGCCTGAACAGATGGTTTTGCGTGCAGGGCAACGCCCTGACCCGCCAGCCCCAGCATGCCCAGATCGTTGGCCCCGTCGCCCACGGCGATCACATCGTCATGGGGGATGCCCAGTCGCAGGGAAATCTCCTTCAATGCCGCGATCTTGGCATCGCGCCCGAGGATTGGCCTGGCAACGTCACCCGTCAGTTTGTCACTCTCCACCACCAGAGTGTTGGCGCGGTTTTCGTCAAAGCCCAGATCGGCGGCAACGCGGGCGGTGAAGGCGGTAAACCCGCCCGAAACCAGCGCCGCATAAGCCCCATGCGCCTTCATCGTGGCCAACAGCACCTTGCCGCCGGGCATTAGGGTGATGCGCGTAGCCAGCACATGATCAATGACAGATACGGGCAGGTCTTTCAAAAGGCCCACCCGTTCGATCAGCGCGGCCTCGAAATCAAGTTCCCCATTCATTGCGCGCGCGGTGATACCCGCCACATGCGCGCCGACACCAGCCTCGGCGGCAAGTTCGTCGATGCATTCCTGCTGGATCATGGTGCTATCCATATCGGCCAGCAGCATCTTCTTGCGGCGGTTCCGGGCGGGTTGGATCACCAGATCGACCCCCTGCGCCTGCAGGCTGTCCCAGACATCCCACTGGTTCGCAGGCAGCCTTGCCACGCCAAATTCGGCGGCCTCATCGGGGGCGAGCCAGAAGATATCGCCGCCGCCCCAGGCATTGCGCAGGCTGTCGACCAATGCAGGGTCAAGGCGGCGGTCGGGCGCGGTCAGAAGCGTGACAATGAACATAGCAGCTTTGGTTTCCGATCGTGAACAGGGACCTGCCGCGATGCGGCATTTCCGACCGCATAGCCGCATTTTCCGACTTGTGCCAGACCGGGCCGGGGCTTATTGCGGCAGGTGGGACACCCCTCCCCAACGAGGGGCGCTTATCTGTAAGGATACCAGAAATGGTTATGAATACCCCGGCAACGCGGCCGGCAAATCCGCGTTTTTCCTCTGGCCCCTGCGCCAAACCCCCGACATGGACCCTCGATGCCCTGGCCGATGCGCCCGTTGGCCGCAGCCACCGCGCCGCGATCGGCAAGGAGAAGCTGAAGGCCGCCATCGACGGCACCCGCGAGATCCTGGGCATTCCGGATGCGTATCGGATCGGGATCGTCCCGGCCTCGGATACCGGCGCGTTTGAAATGGCGATGTGGTCGCTTTTGGGTGAACGCCCGGTTCAGATGGTGGCGTGGGAAAGTTTTGGCGCGGGCTGGGTCACGGACGTGGTCAAGCAATTGAAGATCGAGGCCAGCACCCATGTGGCCGATTATGGCCAGATCGTCGATATGGCGGGGTTGGATTATGATCAGGATGTCTGTTTCACTTGGAATGGCACCACCTCCGGCGTGCGGGTGCCCTCGGGCGATGTGATCCCGGCGGATCGCGAGGGCCTGACGCTCTGCGACGCGACCAGCGCGGCTTTTGCGCAGGATCTGCCTTGGGACAAATTGGATGTGACCACGTTCAGCTGGCAGAAAGTCATGGGCGGTGAGGCGGCGCATGGAATGCTGGTGCTGAGCCCCCGCGCGGTTGAACGGCTGGAAAGCTATACCCCTGCCTGGCCGCTGCCCAAGATCTTTCGCCTGACCAAGGGCGGCAAGCTGATCGAGGGGATATTTACCGGTGCGACGATCAACACGCCCTCGATGCTGTGCGTCGAGGATTACCTTTTTGCGCTGGACTGGGCGCGGTCTGTCGGTGGCCTGAACGGGCTGATGGCGCGGGCCAATGCCAACACCAAGGCGGTGGCGGATTTTGTCGAGTTGCATGACTGGATCGACTTCCTGGCGCAGGATCCGGCGACCGTGTCGAATACGTCGGTCTGCCTGAAATTCACCGATGACCGGATTGTCGATGGGGCCGGATTTGCCAAGGCGGTGGCCAAGCGGCTGGAGGCCGAGGGCGTGGCATTCGATATCGGGGCCTATCGCGATGCGCCCGCCGGGCTGCGCATCTGGTGCGGTGCGACGGTGGAGGTGTCCGATATCGCGGCGCTGCTGCCATGGATCGAATGGGCCTTTGAGGCCGAGATTTCCGCACAATCCCAAGAGGGATAATTTTTTCACGGCGCGCCGGGTGGCAGAATTTTCGTGAAAATTCGGCGGGAGGTAAAATTCTTCTGGGAAGAATTTTCTGGCCTGGCCTCCGACGCACGAAACTTCAAAGAACAGGACCAAACACATGGCCCCCAAAGTACTCGTATCCGACAGCCTCAGCGAAACCGCTGTTCAGATCTTCCGCGACCGCGGCATCGATGTCGATTTTGAACCAAAGCTCGGCAAGGACAAGGACGCGCTGTTGGCGTGTATCGGCGATTATGACGGCCTTGCCATCCGGTCGGCCACCAAGGTCACCGAAAAGATCCTCGATGCTGCCACCAATCTCAAAGTGATCGGTCGCGCCGGGATCGGCACCGATAATGTCGACAAGGTCGCAGCCTCCAAGAAAGGCGTGATCGTGATGAATACGCCCTTTGGCAACATGATCACGACCGCCGAGCACGCCGTTGCAATGATGTTTGCCGTGGCGCGGCAGATCCCCGAGGCCAGCGCCTCGACCCATGCCGGGAAGTGGGAGAAATCCAAGTTCATGGGGGTCGAGCTGACCGGCAAGACGCTGGGCGTGATCGGGGCCGGTAATATTGGCGGCATCGTCTGCGACCGGGCGCGCGGGCTGAAGATGAAGGTTGTGGCCTATGACCCCTATCTGGGCGAGGAAAAAGCCGAGAAGATGGGGGTGCAGAAGGTCGAGTTGGAGGAGCTCTTTCAGCGCGCCGATTTCATCACCCTGCATGTGCCCTATACCGAGCATACCGCCGATATCCTGAGCCGCGAAAACATTGCCAAGATGAAGCCGGGCGTGCGCATCATCAATTGCGCGCGTGGCGGGCTGGTTGACGAGGATGCGCTGGCCGAGGCGTTGAAGTCGGGCCATGTCGCGGGTGCGGCTTTTGACGTGTTCAAGACTGAACCGGCTACTGACAGCCCGCTTTTCAATCTGCCCAATGTCGTCTGCACCCCGCATCTGGGGGCCGCGACCACCGAGGCGCAGGAAAACGTGGCGTTGCAAGTGGCCGAACAGATGGCCGATTACCTACTGACCGGGGCGGTGCAGAACGCGCTGAACATGCCGTCGGTGACGGCGGAAGAGGCCAAGATCATGGGTCCGTGGCTGAAGCTGGCCGAGCATCTGGGCAGTTTCGTTGGGCAGTTGACGGAAGAAGCCATCGACGAGATTCACATCACCTATAACGGTGTGGCCGGCACGATGAACCTTGACGCGCTGAACTGCGGTGCGATTGCGGGCATCATGAAGGCGGTGAACCCGGATGTGAACATGGTCTCGGCCCCGGTCATCGCGCGCGAACGGGGTATCGAGATTTCGACCACGACGCAGGACAAATCGGGTGCCTTCGAGGGCTATATCCGGCTGGAGGTCAAGACGCCTTTGCGCCAGCGTTCCATCGCGGGCACGGTGTTTTCCGACGGCAAGCCGCGCTTCATCCAGATCAAGGGCATCAATATCGACGCCGAGATTGGCGAACATATGCTCTATACCACCAACGAAGATATACCCGGGATCATCGGCACATTGGGCCAGACCATGGGCGAAAACGACGTCAATATCGCCAACTTCACCCTTGGCCGGTCCGGGGCGGGGAAAGAGGCGATTGCATTGCTTTACCTCGACGAACAGCCGCCCGCCGAAGTGCTGGAAAAGCTGCGCGCGACGGGTTTGTTCCAGCAGGTCGCCTCGATGCATTTCTCTGCCGTCTGACGTTGCGACACTCCTTCGCCGCGCGTCGTTTCGGCCAGTGGCCGCGCGCGGCGAATCCTTTTAGGTTCCGGTTCGGGGAATGGTTTTGGATCCTGTCCCGGGGACAGGGCAAATACCAGAATTGGAGAATAAATGACCGACATCGTAATTCTGTCCGGGGCGCGGACGGCGATTGGCACTTTTGGCGGCGCGCTGGCCGGCACCACGCCGATTGATCTGGCAACTGTGGCGACCAAGGCGGCGCTGGAGCGGGCCGGGGTTGACGGCGCGCAGATCGGCCATGTGGCCTTTGGCCATGTCATCAATACCGAACCGCGTGACATGTATCTGAGCCGGGTCGCGGCGATTGAGGCCGGAATTCCGGACGCGACGCCCGCAATGAATGTGAACCGGCTTTGCGGGTCCGGTGCGCAGGCGATTGTCTCGGTGGTGCAGAACCTGATGCTGGGCGATGCCGATTTCGGGCTGGCGGGCGGGGCCGAAAACATGAGCCGGTCGCCCTATATCCTGCCTGCCGCGCGGTGGGGCCAGAAAATGGGCGATGCCGGGGCCAATGACATGATGCTGGGCGCGCTCAACTGTCCGTTCGGCACCGGCCATATGGGTGTGACGGCGGAAAACGTGGCAGGCGAACATGACATCAGCCGGGCCGCGCAGGATGCGTTTGCGATGGAAAGCCAGACCCGCGCCGCGAAGGCGATTGCCGAGGGCCGGTTTGCCGATCAGATCACGCCGGTGCAGGTCAGGGTCAAGCGCGACATGGTCGATTTCGTCACCGATGAGCATCCCAAGGCCACCAGTCTTGAGAAACTGGCCGGTCTGCGCGCGGTGTTCCAGAAGGATGGCTCGGTCACGGCGGGCAATGCCTCGGGCATCAATGATGGTGCTGCGGCAATTGTCATGGCGCGGGCCGAGGCGGCCGAGGCGGCGGGGCTGAAGCCGCGCGCGCGGGTGTTGGGCTACGCCCATGCCGGGGTGCGGCCCGAGGTGATGGGCATCGGCCCGGTGCCCGCGGTTGAAAACCTGCTGAAACGCACCGGCCTGACCATTGGCGATTTCGACGTCATCGAATCGAATGAGGCTTTTGCCGCGCAAGCCTTGGCGGTGAACAAGGGTCTTGGGCTGGACCCGGCCAAGGTAAACCCCAATGGCGGCGCGATTGCGCTTGGCCATCCGGTTGGCGCGACGGGGGCCATCATCACCATCAAGGCGCTCTATGAGCTTGAGCGTATCGGTGGGTCGAAGGCATTGATCACCATGTGCATCGGCGGCGGTCAGGGGATTGCCCTGGCGATCGAACGGCTCTGATAAAAAAGCCCCCCGCGCCAGAGGCGTGGGGGGCATTTGTGGAAGCACCGGCAGGGATGGGGAGGATCAGCCCCGCCGGGTTTTGTCCTGTGAGTTATTCGTCTTCCTGGCCAGCAGCGTTTTCAGCGGCAATGATACGCGCGGCAACCGCGTTGGTGCCAAAGCTCTGGGTCGAGATCACTTCGGCATCGGCAGCGCGGGGCGCATAGCTACGCTCATCATCGGACCGGGCTTCGGCCAGCAGAATTGCCACGGCACCAGCGCCACCGTTGCTGGAGGCCTGCAGCACCAGTTCATCATCCGATGCGGCCTCGGCGGCGAAGATATCGGCGGCAGGGTTTGCATTCACCAGAACCGGAGCGGCAAGGGCGGCGATCAGGGCGGTGGTGAGGGTCAGGGTTTTCATGACAGTAATCCTTTATGTGCGTTGTCTTGTCTACGTGGTGTGGTGAAGGCCTGTGCCTTCCATGATCAACAACTTAGGCACCAATTTTCTGTGTTCCAACCAACGAACGCGGGAAGAAGACGTGAGGTTGGTGCATGTGTGCACATCGCCATCTGCGCGATATAGCGGCTCCATCATGGACAGTTACAAACGCGTGAAGATCTGAAACCAACCCAGGTTTCGCAGCGGTTATGGGGCGTGGAATTCTTTGCGGCGCGATGCTGTCCCCTCTGATGCACGGCGCATTCGGTCCGACCTGAAAACGAAAAGCCCCCTGGCCAGTTTGGCAGGGGGCTTTCGCTTGAGGGCCGGAAGGCGTGGCGCAGCGTGCTCGCTCGCCTCAAGGGGTCATTCGTTTTCCCAGGGGGATGCGCCCTCCATGGCAAAGACGCGGGCGGCGGTTGCATTGGTGCCAAAGCTCTGGCTCGACAGGATCTCAGGTCCGCCAGGGCGCGGCGGAAAGGCGCGTTCATCATCCGAAGTGGCCTCAGCAAAGAAGATGGCCTGCGTTTGATTGCCGGAGCGGAAGCTCTGCGTCGAAACGATTTCCGGTGCACCGGGACGGGGGGCGAAGCTCAACTCATCATCGGATGCGGCCTCCGACAGAAAGATGGCCTGCGCCGCCGGATTGTTCTGCGCGACGGCAGGGGCGGCAATGGCGGCGACGATGGCAGCGGTAAGGGCAAGGGTTTTCATGGGTTCGTTCCTTTGGATCAGTGTGGGTGTTTGTGAAGGGCGGTGCCTTTCCATGACATCCAACCTAGGCCCCGATCTTGTGTGTTTCACCCAACAAGGTCGCGAAGTTTGCGTGAGGTCGGTGCATCCGCGCACAGAGTCACCTGCGGTTCATACCAGAGGATCACGGTCGTTTACGGGGCTGTGAAAGCGGCCCCGTCCGGGTTGGGCGCGGCACCCGTGGTTGGACGAACGAAAAAGCCCCTCTGCCATCTGGCAGAGGGGCGATCGAGGACGCGGGCGGTGGATCGGGGAGGGAGGGCGACCTGCCCGGTGGTCCTTGTGGAACGCCGTTTTTCAGTCGGAGGCGTTTTCAGCGGCAATGATACGCGCGGCAACCGCGTTGGTGCCAAAGCTCTGGGTCGAGATCACTTCGGCATCGGCAGCGCGGGGCGCATAGCTACGCTCATCATCGGACCGGGCTTCGGCCAGCAGAATTGCCACGGCACCAGCGCCACCGTTGCTGGAGGCCTGCAGCACCAGTTCATCATCCGATGCGGCCTCGGCGGCGAAGATATCGGCGGCAGGGTTTGCATTCACCAGAACCGGAGCGGCAAGGGCGGCGATCAGGGCGGTGGTGAGGGTCAGGGTTTTCATGACGGTAATCCTTTATGTGCGTTGTCTTGTCTACGTTGTGTGGTGAAGGGCTGTGCCTTCCATGACCAACAACTTAGGCACCAATTTTCTGTGTTCCA
>CAXBGQ010000126.1:0-8698 GCA_963975135.1 uncultured Nioella sp.
TCGACCAGATTCTGGCCGAGCTTGAAGGCGAGGGCGATGTCTTTGCCGGCATCTCGGGTGGCGGATCCGAGGCCGGGGCGCAGGAATTGGGCGGCGGCGATACCTATCTGGGCGCGCGTGGCTTGCCGGAGGGCTTCATCGAGCAGCTTGAGGTCGAGTTCTATTTCTCGCGCATTGTCTGCGATGACGGTTTCGCGGGTGAACCCAGCCTGCGCGCCGAGGAATGCCGCGCCGAACCGGTCCCGGCAATACAGCGGTTTTTTCTGATGATGTGGGATTACGCGCGGTTCGATTTCGGAGAAAGCTATTTCCGGTCGATCTCGGTGGTCGATCTGGTAATCGAGAAAATGCCGGTGTCGATCACCCTGGGGCTGTGGTCGACGCTGGCCGCTTATCTCATCTCGATCCCGCTGGGCATCCGCAAGGCGGTGCGCGACGGGTCGCGGTTCGATACCTGGACCAGCGGGTTGATCATCGTGGGCTACGCAATCCCCGGGTTTCTCTTCGCGATCATGCTGTTGGTGCTTTTGGCGGGGGGGCGGTTCTGGCAGGTCTTCCCGCTCAGGGGGCTCACCTCGGACGGGTTCGAGGATATGACCACGCTGCAGCAGATCGGTGATTATCTCTGGCACATCACCCTGCCGGTTCTGGCCTCGACAATCTCGGCCTTTGCGACGCTGACATTGCTGACCAAGAACAGCTTTCTCGACGAGATCAAGAAACATTACGTGGTGACGGCGCGGGCCAAGGGATTGAGCGAGCGCAGCGTTCTGTATGGTCACGTGTTCCGCAATGCGATGCTGATCGTGGTGGCGGGATTTCCCGGCCTGTTCATTGCCGTCTTTTTCGGCGGCAGCGTGATTATCGAGACGATTTTCTCGCTCGATGGGTTGGGGCGCATGGGCTATGAGGCCGCGATTGCGCGCGATTACCCGGTGATCTTTGGCACGCTGTTCGTGTTCGGCCTGATCGGGCTGGTGATCAACCTTCTGTCGGATCTGGTCTATGTCCTGATCGATCCGCGCATCGATTTTGAATCGCGGAGGGTCTGAGCCATGGCATTAATCAAGCTATCCGCGCTCAACCAACGTCGGCTGCGCAATTTCCGCGCCAACCGCCGGGCGGTGTGGTCGCTGATGATCTTCAGCGTTCTGTTCTTCCTGTCGCTCTTTGCCGAGCTTCTGGCCAATGACCGGCCATTGCTCGTCAATTATCGTGGCGAATTCTATGTGCCCATCGCACAGTTCTATCCCGAAACCGCCTTTGGCGGCGATTTCAGGACCGAAGCCGTCTATCGCGATATCGAAGTGCAATGCCTGATCATCTCGGGCGGGATGGACGATTGCTGGGACGATCCTGAAACGGTGATCGAGGCGGCACGGAACGGCAGCCTGGCCGAAAGCGTGGAGGATTTCCGGCGTGGCTGGATCCTTTGGCCGCCGGTGCGGTATTCCTACAATACCGTCGCCGATATCGGTGGCGCGGCCCCGTCGGCCCCGGATGCCGTACATTGGTTGGGCACCGATGACACGGCCCGCGATGTGCTGGCGCGGGTGATCTATGGCTTTCGCCTGAGCATTGTCTTTGCGCTGATCGTGACGGTGGCGACATCCATCGTCGGCATCGCGGCGGGGGCCGTGCAGGGCTATTTCGGCGGTCTGATCGACCTGCTCTTTCAGCGCTTCATCGAGATCTGGGGCGGCATTCCGCAGCTTTATATCATCATCATCATCGCCGCGATTTTCCGGATGAATTTCTGGCTGCTGGTCGGGTTGATGACGCTCTTTGGCTGGATGTCTTTGGTGGGCGTTGTGCGCGCCGAATTTCTGCGGGCACGCAATTTCGAATATGTCCGCGCGGCCAAGGCTCTGGGCGTCAGCGATCGGGTGATCATGTTCCGCCATGTTCTGCCGAATGCGATGGTGGCCACGCTGACCATGCTGCCCTTTATCGTGACCGGCACCATTGCCAGCCTTGCCTCGCTGGATTTCCTTGGCTTTGGCCTGCCATCCTCGGCCCCGTCCTTGGGGGAACTGACCTTGCAGGCGAAACGCAACCTTCAGGCCCCCTGGCTGGGCTTCACCGCGTTCTTCACCTTTGCCATCATGCTGTCGCTTCTGGTGTTCATCTTTGAAGGGGTGCGCGATGCGTTCGATCCCAGAAAGACCTTTCAATGAGCTTGCTTGAGGTTCGGGATCTGACGATTTCCTTCACCCAGGACGGGGCCACATCTCAGGCCGTGAAACGGGTGAGTTTCGCCATCGAAAAGGGCGAGACGTTGGCCCTGGTGGGCGAAAGCGGGTCGGGCAAATCGGTCACGGCGCTGTCGACGGTATCGCTTCTGCCCGCCAGTGCGGCGGTGACCGGATCGGTGCGCTATGCGGGGGCCGAGATGGTCGGGGCATCGGAGGCCGAACTGCGCCGGGTGCGCGGCAATGATATCAGCTTTATCTTTCAGGAGCCGATGACGTCGCTGAACCCGCTGCACACGCTGGAGACGCAATTGGGCGAGAGCCTGTTGCTGCATCAGGGCTTGCGCGGCGACGCTGCGCGGCGGCGGATCCTGGAACTGATGCAAAAGGTTGGCATCCGCGACCCGGAAAGCCGGTTGGGGGCCTATCCGCATCAATTGTCGGGCGGGCAGCGCCAGCGGGTGATGATCGCCATGGCGCTGGCCAATCAGCCCGATCTGCTGGTGGCGGATGAGCCGACCACGGCGCTGGATGTCACCATTCAGGCGCAGATCCTGGAATTGCTGGCCGAATTGCAGAGATCCGAGGGCATGAGCCTGTTATTCATCACCCATGATCTGGGCATCGTGCGGCGCTTTGCCGACAAGGTCTGTGTGATGAAGGATGGCGAGATTGTCGAGGCCGGTCGCACCGGCGAGATTTTCGCCAACCCCACACATCCCTATACGCAGATGTTGCTGGCCGCCGAGCCTGCCGGCGCGCCGGACCCGGTGCCCGAGCGGGCCGAACAGATTGTCGAGACCGAGAACCTGAAGGTCTGGTTCCCGATCCAGGCCGGGCTGCTGCGCCGGACGGTGGGCCATGTGAAGGCGGTGAACGACGCCACGATATCGGTGCGCGAAGGGGAGACCCTGGGCATCGTCGGCGAAAGCGGATCGGGCAAGACGACGCTGGCGCTGGCGATCATGCGGCTGTTGTCCTCCGAGGGGCGGATCAGCTTTGTCGGCAACGATATTCAGGACTGGCAGGCCAAGCGGATACGGCCGTTGCGCAAGGATATGCAGATCGTTTTTCAGGACCCCTATGGCTCGCTCAGCCCGCGCATGACGATCGAACAGATCGTGGCCGAGGGGCTTGGCGTGCATGAGGTGACGGGGGGGCGTGACCGGGGCCGGATGGTCGCAGATATCCTGACCGAAGTGGGGTTGGACCCGGCCATGATGCACCGCTACCCGCATGAGTTTTCGGGTGGCCAGCGTCAGCGGATCGCCATTGCCCGCGCGATGATCCTGCAACCGCGGCTGGTGGTGCTGGATGAACCGACCTCGGCGCTGGATATGACCGTGCAGGTGCAGATCGTTGATCTGTTGCGAGAGCTGCAGCGCAAGCACAAGCTGGCCTACCTGTTCATCAGCCACGACCTGAAGGTGGTGCGTGCCTTGAGCCATAAGGTGATGGTGATGAAAGAGGGCGATGTGGTCGAAACGGGCAGCAATGCCGAGATATTCGGCAATCCGCAGACCGACTATACGCGCACGCTGATGGCGGCGGCGTTTGACCTGCACGCGGCGGAATAGGGGTTGCGCTGCCCCTTTGGGGCATCGCCCGAGCGGCTGGCGACACTCTGGCCCCCTTGCGGGAGCCCTCGCGCCGCCAGATTGCCATGGACCAGGGGCCAGGTCGGGAAATTGGGTCTTGGGTTCGGGGGTGGGTCCCGGGCGGCTAGATGGCCGAGCTGTGTCCGTCGGCCTGCATTTCATAGGCGTCGAAGGCGCGCGCGATCAGGCGGGTGAGGGGGCGGCCCGGCGGCAGGATCTCGAACCCGGTTGCGTCATGGTGGACCATGCCAGGGAAATTCTCGGCGGCCGTCCGGTAGAGCGCATCGAGCGTAGCCTGATCTGCGAGGCCTGCATCGAGAATTTCGGCCGATGCGATATGAAAGTCGCACATCAGCGCTTCGATCAGGCGGGCGCGCAGGCGGTCGTCATCTTTGAAGACATGCCCGCGTCCTGTGGCCAGTTCGCCCGCACGCACGGCTTTCTGATAGGCGGCGGTTCCAGCCGAGTTTTGCGCGAAACCCTGCGGGAAACGCGATATGGACGAGGCCCCGAGGCCGATCAGAACATCGCAGGTGTCATCGGTATAGCCCTGGAAATTTCGTCTGAGATGGCCGGCGCGGGCGGCCTGGGCCAGGCTGTCGGTGGGCCGCGCGAAATGGTCGATGCCGATGGCCTGATAGTTGTCCCATTTGAAGAGGCGCTCGGCGGTTTCGAAGAGGTCGAGCCGTTCCTCGGGCGTTGGCAGCGCGTCTGTCGGGATCATCTGTTGACGCTTGGCCATCCAGGGGACATGCGCGTAGCCATAGAGCGCCACCCGGTCGGGCGAGAGCGACAGCAGCTTTTGCACGCTTTCGGTGATGCGGGTGCGGCTTTGGTCGGGCAGGCCAAAGAGGATATCGGCGTTGAGCGAATGGATGCCACGGGCGCGCAGACCTTCGACCGCGTCGCGTGTGACCTCATAGCTTTGGATGCGGCCGATGGTCTTCTGAATTGCGGGATCGAAATCCTGCACCCCGATCGACGCGCGGTTCATGCCCGCGGCGGCCAGCGCGTCGAGCCGGGCATTGTCGATTTCGTTGGGGTCAATCTCGACCGAAAACTCGGCGGCTTCCGCGCGCGGGAAATACCGCCAGACGGTGGCGGCCAGATCGGTGATGGCATCGGGCCCGAGCAGCGTCGGCGTGCCGCCGCCCCAATGCAGGCGCGCGACCTCGACCCCGTCGGGCAACAGCCCGGCGATCAGGGCAATTTCCTGCTTCAGGGTTTCGATATAGGCCAGAACCGGTTCATCATTATTGACGCCCTGGGTGCGGCAGGCGCAAAACCAGCATAATCTGCGGCAGAAGGGCACATGCAGATAGAGCGACACCCGCGTACCTGCGGGAATCGAGGTGATC
Organism: uncultured Nioella sp.; assembly: GCA_963975135.1. GTDB lineage: Bacteria > Pseudomonadota > Alphaproteobacteria > Rhodobacterales > Rhodobacteraceae > Alterinioella. The sequence continues at coordinate 5,149 of CAXBGQ010000126.1, forward strand.
CAGTCGCTAAACCCTTGTGGTTGCACGTCGTTAGAGAACTTCGTGGCTGGGGGATAGCTGGTGTATCGCGGCACTTTGGCCTCAAAAAGACCCAAGCGGCGAAGTTGCGCAAGGTTTTCCATTAGTCTACCATTAGGGTGCGTCCAAATCCTTGTAATTGATCGAGATCAATAGCTCTCCGGCCTCCTGAAATGGTGAAGTCTTAATGCCCAATCGTTCGCTGGCACTTCCGCAAATCGACTGCGCCGATTGTCCGATCCGGCATCGGGCAGTTTGCGCACGCTGTGATACTGACGAGTTGGAGCAGTTGGACGCGATCAAGTATTACAGGCGTTATGAGGCAGGGCAGACCATTGTCTGGGCCGCCGACAAGATGGATTTCGTGGCCTCGGTGGTGGATGGCGTGGCCTCCTTGACCCAGACCATGGAAGACGGACGTCGCCAGATGGTTGGCCTGCTGTTGCCGAGCGATTTTCTGGGCCGCCCGAATCGGGAAACGGTCAGCTATGATGTCACTGCGGCCACCGATGTCACATTGTGCTGTTTCCGGCGGGTGCCATTTCAGGATCTGATCCAGTCCAATCCGCATGTCAGCCAACGCTTGCTTGAAATGACGCTGGATGAGCTGGACGCCGCGCGGGAGTGGATGCTGCTCTTGGGGCGCAAGACTGCGCGCGAAAAGATCTCCAGCTTTCTGTCGATTATTGCCCGGCGCGATGCCACCCTGAACAATTTGCCGAAACGGGCCGAGGTGACGTTTGATCTGCCGCTGACGCGGGAAGCGATGGCGGATTATCTGGGTCTGACGCTGGAAACGGTAAGTCGCCAAATGTCGGCGCTAAAGCGGGACGGGGTGATTTCGCTGAAGGGCAAGCGCCATATCGTTGTGCCGGATTTTGAACGGCTGATGGATGAGACCGGTGACGATGCCGATGGCGGCGTGCTGACCTGACCTCTTCAAACTTCTGAAATATCAGATACTTGCCCAATCCGTAAAAATTTGGCGGGGGGCTTGTGGCGTGGTTGCCTGAATGCGGCGGTCGGCGGGACGCTGGGCCTCGGCCTGAAACGAGATCGGGCGGGGTGCGTGATGGGCGGTGCAGAACATCGCGGCGGTCCTTCGGGTTTGGTTCTCTGGTTCCTGTAACTCATATTAGTGTAGTTTTGACACTTATGCAATAGTTTATTTCCGGAACTATTGCTGCGGCCTGCGTGGCCACACCAAAGTTTCCCGCAATAATCTGCCGAAAGATTGACGTTTATGGGGTAATACCGGTGCGTTTGCGCGGCAGGGCTGGCTTGGAAATGCAGCGCCGGTGCCACAAAACGAGAGGCGCAAGGGGCGAGAGAGCCCCTTGCGCCAGTTGATCCGCGACAATTACGCCCTTTTTTAGTGCGCCATCAGAACCGGAACGCTTGCCTGTTCCAGAAGGTTGCGGGTGGCCCCGCCAAGGATGGCCTCGCGGAACCGCGAATGGCCATAGGCCCCCATGACCAACAGGTCGGCGTTCTGATCGCTGACATGGCGCGCGATCACGTCCGAGATGCGAGGCATGGTGCGCGCGACGATCGACAGTTCGACCTTAGCGCCCTGCCGGGTCAGCATCTTGGACAGCTCAGCGCCCGGGTCGGCGGCGTTGGCCTCGTGGCGTGACGGGTCGATGATCAAAATGTTAACCAGATCGGCGGCCAGAAGCAGCGGCATGGCCCGGCGCACGGCGGTCAGCGCTTCGGCGCTCTCGTTCCAGGCAACGACAACGCGGGCCGGTGCCTGCGACGGTGCTTCGGTGCCGGGCAGCACGAGGACCGGGGCCTGGCCCTGGAACATCGCCGCCTCGACCACCGCCGGCGCATCGGCCGTGCGGTTGGGCCCATAGGGTTTGGGCAGCATCACAAGGTCGGCGAACCGGGCCCGGCGCGCCACCAGGCCGGCCACCATGGCGGTCTGGGCCACCAGCGCCTCAACCCCCCAGGCAATCTCGGTCTTGGCCAGACGATCGCGCACGGCCTGCTCGATCGCGGTGGCCTCATCGCGGGCATATTGCAGGGTTTCATCATGGATGACCGCCGTTGCGCCTGCGAAATAATACCCGGTCTGGGTGCGGTCGACGCCCAGGCAGAGAACCTCAAGATGTGCGCCCTCGGCCCGGACAAAGGGCAGGGCGGCTTCCAGAACCGGTGCAACGTCATCGATATCGGTGAGAATGGTCAGAATACTTTTATAGGCCATGTTCGCGGTCCTTCCTTTGTCTTTGTTCCTGCCTATGCCCGCGCGGACCCAACTGCATTGACCTGCATCAACACGAAGTTGCCCGCAACTTGACATGGATCAATGCCCCGATTGCCCAGCTGCGCGATTGAAAAGGCATATGAAACAGCCCCGGACGGCAATTTGAGCCTGAACCGGTGCAGGACGAAGGGACCGTCTATGCTTGATTACTTGAAGCTATTGATCCTCGCGATAATCATCATCCTCGCGGCCATCGCGGCCAATTTCGCGCGCGACCAAGGGTATATGATCCATGCCATCCTTGTGATGGTCACAGCGGCGGGGCTGTTCCTGTGGCAGTTGCGCCGCACGGATGAACCGGTGTCAGCCGAAATTCTGGAAACCGAATATATGGACGGGCCGATCCGGGTCGGGGCCATTCTGACGGTATTCTGGGGTGTGGTCGGGTTTCTGGTCGGAACCTGGATCGCCTTCATGCTGGCCTTCCCCGAGCTCAACTTTGAATGGGCGCAGGGGTATCTGAATTTCGGGCGGCTGCGGCCGCTGCACACCTCGGCGGTTATCTTCGCCTTTGGCGGCACCGCGTTGATCACCGCGTCCTTCTATATCGTGCAGCGCACAACCGCGGCGCGGCTATGGGGCGGCGGACTGGTCTGGTTCGTTTTCTGGGGCTACCAGTTCTTTATCGTGCTGGCCGCCACCGGGTATGTGATGGGCATTACCCAGGGCCTGGAATACGCCGAACCCGAATGGTATGTCGATATCTGGCTGACCATCGTCTGGGTCGCCTTCCTTGCGGTCTTCATGGGCACATTGCTGAAACGCAAGGAGCCGCATATCTACGTCGCCAACTGGTTCCTGCTGTCGTTCATCGTCACCGTGGCGCTGCTGCATGTGGTGAACAACATGTCGGTACCGGTGTCGATCTTCGGATCGCGGTCAGTGCAGGTGATGGCCGGTGTGCAAAGCGCCATGACGCAATGGTGGTATGGCCATAACGCGGTGGGCTTTTTCCTGACCGCGGGCTTTCTGGGCATGATGTATTATTTCATCCCGAAACAGGCCGAGCGCCCCGTCTACAGCTACAAACTGTCCATCATCCACTTCTGGGCCCTGATTTTCCTCTATATCTGGGCTGGCCCCCACCACTTGCACTACACCGCGCTGCCGGATTGGGCGTCGACCCTTGGCATGGTGTTCTCGATCGTGCTGTGGATGCCGTCCTGGGGTGGCATGATCAACGGCCTGATGACGCTGTCAGGGGCCTGGGACAAGCTGCGCACCGATCCGGTGCTGCGGATGATGGTGACCTCGGTCGCG
>CAXBGQ010000127.1:0-8692 GCA_963975135.1 uncultured Nioella sp.
TATCGCCCCGACGCGCTGGCGGCCTACCCCTCCTGGCCGGTGGGCACGCTTGAAACGCTGGAGGGATTGGAACAATTGCGGTTCCTTGAAGCCGGGCACAAGGTGCTCTGCGTTGAGGTCGAGGCGCGCGGGCGCAAGTTCTGGGAATTGAACAACCCCGAAGATGTGCCAAGGATCGAGACCATGCTGGCCGAGATGGGGGCCCCTTGACCCAAACCCCAAAGGTCAGCGTCGTCATAGTCAGCCATGGGCGGCCCGCCCTGCTGCGGCGCGCGCTGATCGGGGTGAGCCAGCTTTTCTATCGGCCATTCGAGGTGGTGGTGATCGCGGACCAGGCCGGGTTGGATGCGATTTCGGATCTGCCGTTTTCCGACAGAGTAAAAACCGGACATCAGGCCGTTGCGAACATCTCGACGGCCCGTAATCAGGGGGCGGATCTGGCGGCGGGTGCGATTGTCGCCTTTCTGGATGACGATGCCGTGCCCGAGCCCACCTGGCTTGACCACCTCACAGCGCCTTTTGCAGACCCGGAATTGATGGCCGCGACCGGCACCGTTCTGGGCCGTAACGGGATCAGCGTGCAATGGGCCCAACGCAGCGTTGATGCGCAGGGCGTCGCCCATCCGGCTATTGGGCCGCTGCCGACGGATCATGCTGTGAAACTCGAAGGCACCAATATGGCCATCCGGCGGGATGCGCTAAGCACGCTTGGCGGGTTCGATCCGGGGTTCAGCTTTTTCCTTGATGAAACAGATCTGGCCTGGCGTCTGAAGGCTGCCGAAATGCGGGCTGGTTTCGCTCCGCTTGCGACGGTCCATCACGGATATGCCGAAAGCCTGCGCCGAAGCGCGAACCGCGTGCCACGCAGCCTTTTCCAGATCGGGGCAAGCAGCGCGCTCTACTTGCGGAAACATTCCGATCCCGAGGCGATGGAGACCCGATTGAGCGCACTGTTGCGAGAGCAGTCGGATCGCGTGCAGGGGTTTGTGCGCACGGGCGATGTCTCGGTTGATGAAATGCGCCACCTGCTTGAGGATTTGCAGACGGGCATTGCAGAGGGCCGTTCCGTTAAACCGGCTCCGGCCCACAAGGTTGCAGTGCCCCCTGATTTCCGGCCGCTGACCCCAGGCTCGCCCCCGGAACCCTTGGTCCTGATGGGGCGGTGGTTTCAACGCAAGACGCTTCTGGAGCAGGCGGAAATAGCAGCTGGGCAGGGCCGGTCCACCAGCCTGTTTTTACTGGCTCCCACCGTGCGCGCGCACCGCGTTTCGTTTTCCAATTCGGGTGTCTGGGTGCAATCGGGGGGATTGTTCGGACCGTCTGACCGTGGCCAACCGCGATTTCGATATTGGAGCTTTGCTGCACGCATCGCGCAAGAACGCAGCCGGGTGGCCGGAATTCGCTGGATTTAGGGGGCGCAGCCGGTTCATATCTTGGCCGAGGACATGAAAAAGGCCTAGTCTGGTGCAAGAACCGCCGAGTTCGGTCGCCAGAATGAATAGAAAAGGGGCATCGACCCCTTCGCAATGGCCAAAAAACGGTTGGGGTAAGTCATGAAAAAAGTATCGAAAGCGATATTTCCTGTTGCGGGTCTTGGGACGCGGTTTTTACCTGCCACGAAATCCATCCCCAAGGAGATTATGACGCTGGTTGACCGGCCGCTCATCCAATACGCGATCGACGAGGCGCGCGCCGCCGGGATCCGGGAGTTTATCTTTGTCACCGCGCGCGGCAAAAGTGCGCTGGAGGACTATTTCGACGTTGCCCCCGAATTGGAAAGCTCGCTGCGCAAGAAGGGCAAGCTGGACATCCTCGAAATGCTGAAATCCACCAATATGGATTCCGGCGAGATCGCCTATATGCGCCAGAACAAGGCCCTGGGCCTGGGGCACGCGGTTTGGTGCGCGCGGCGTCTTTTGGGCAATGAGCCCTTTGCCGTGATTCTGCCCGATGACGTGATCGCCGCCGATACACCCTGTCTGCAACAGATGATGGAGGCGCATGCCGAGATCGGCGGCAATATGGTCGCCGCGATGGAGGTTCCGCCCGAAAAGGCCTCGGCCTATGGTGTTCTGGACGTCAAGGAGGACATGGGGTCGGTCGTTTCCGTGAAGGGCATGGTGGAAAAACCGGCGGTCGAGGACGCGCCGTCGAACCTTGCCGTCATTGGCCGCTACATCCTTACGCCGAATGTCATGCGCAACCTCAACCGTGCCAAAGCGGGCAGTGGCGGAGAGATCCAGCTGACCGATGCCATCGCCCAGGAGATCGCGGCCTCGGACAATGTCTATGGGTTCCGGTTCCGTGGCCAACGCTATGATTGCGGGTCCAAGGCGGGGTTCTTGCAGGCGACGGTGGCCTTTGGCATGGCCCGTGAAGACCTGCGGGATGAGTTTTCGCAGTTTCTGGACGATCTGATTGCCATGAAGAACGCGGCGCAGTGATCTGATGCCGGGCCCGCTTTGCCTAGATCTGACGCGGCTTTTGTCGCGCATTGGGCGTGGCCCGTTGACCGGTGTTGACCGTGTCGAACGCGCCTATGCCGATTGGGTTTTGACGGTCGACCCCGACCCCCGGTTTCTGGTGCGCACATCGCGGGGATATGTCCTGTTTGACCACCGCGGCGCGCGGGCGTTTCTCGGCGCGCTGGACAGCGGAGGCCCCTGGGGCAAGCCCGACCTGTTTTCGCGTCTGACCGGCAAGGCAGGAAGCCCGCGCCACGCGGCCGAAGCCATGCTGCGCCGCCACGCATTGGCGCGACGTTTGCCCGGCCGCCTGCTGCCGTGCCTGTCCGATCATCTGCGGGAAAATACGACCTATCTGAATGTCGGGCACAGCAACTTGACTGACCAGACGCTGAAAGCGTTTCGGGTCTTGCCGGATGTGCGGCTTGCGATCTTTATCCATGATGTGATCCCGCTGGAATATCCGCAGTATTCCAGCCCCGGATTTCCCGAGCATTTCGCGGCAATGATGGCGCGCGTCGTTGCCTGCGCGGATATGATCCTGTGCAATTCAGATGATACTGCAACGCGGCTGAAATCCCGGTTCGACGCGCTGCCGCCGCTGACCGCCGCACATCTGGGGCTGGCCGACCTTGCCTCGCCGGAGCCTTTGCCGGCGTCGGTTGCCAGCGATATCCCGCGTTTCGTGACCCTTGGCACGATCGAGCCGCGCAAGAACCACGCGCTGTTGCTGGATGTGTGGGAAGGGTTGCCGTTGGAAAACCGCCCGCATCTGCATATCGTCGGACATCGTGGGTGGGCCGATGCCGACCTGCTGGCGCGCCTCGACACCCATCCGTTGCGTGATGTGGCGATATTCGAGCATTCGGGCCTGACAGACGGGCAGGTTACGACGCTTTTGACCGGTGCGCATGGGTTGCTTTTTCCGACCCTGGCCGAGGGTTTCGGTTACCCTGCGGCCGAGGCCGCGCGCCTGAATGTGCTGCCGATCTGCTCGGATCTGCCGGTTTTGCGTGAAATCCTTGGTGATTGCGGCGTTTACCTTGATCCATTGAATGCGTATTCTTGGATGGAAACGATAAAGAAACGGTCGGCGGTTAATCTCGCGGCAGAATCCCTGCCTGCATATGATGCACCGACCTGGCAGGCGCATTTTGAAACGGTTGCAGCGGCGCTTTGGCCGCAAGGGCATGAAGGTGAGGCATGAAGGCGGTCCGGCGATACAAGCTGCGCCTTGAGCGGAAACGGTTCCTTGTCAGGGCCTGGCGCAAGGCGCGTGAGCTTATGCTTGTCGCCGACCGCACCGACGATATCCGCCCCAGTGATGTGTTGTGCTTTGTCACCTTGCGCAATGAACGCATCCGGTTGCCGTTTTTCCTGAACTACTATCGCGAACGTGGCGTCTCACACTTTATCTTTGTCGATAATGACAGCACCGATGGCACCCGTGAATATCTGGCGGCACAAGGCGATTGTTCGGTCTGGATGTCTCAGGGCAGCTATAAGCGGTCTCGTTTCGGGATGGACTGGATCAACGCGTTGCTGCGTCAGTTCGGCCACGGGCATTGGTGCATCATCGTCGATCCGGACGAATTCCTGGTCTATCCGTTCTGTGACACAAGGCCGATTCCCGCGCTGACGGATTGGCTTTCGGCGTCATCAATCAAATCTTTCGGTGCGATGCTTTTGGACATGTATCCCAAAGGCCCGATAACCTCACAACCCTACAGCGAGGGGCAGAACCCGTTCGACATTGCCTGCTGGTTTGACAGTGGCAATTACATAATCGACCGCAACTGGGATTATGGAAACCTCTGGATTCAGGGCGGCCCCCGGGCGCGCCTGTTCTTTGACAAAAATCCCGAACGCGCGCCAGCGCTGAACAAAATCCCACTGGTCAAATGGGACAAAAGCTTTTCCTTTGCCAGTTCGACCCACATGTTGTTGCCGCGTGGTTTGAACCTCGTGTTCGATGAATGGGGCGGCGAAAAAGCGTCGGGCGTGTTGATGCATGCCAAATTTCTCGACACGTTCACGACCAAGGCGCGCGAGGAATTGCAGCGCAAGCAGCACTACGCCAACAGCCATGAATACAAGGCCTATCATTCCGGGCTGAATGAGGATCCGAACCTGTGGTGCAAGTGGTCCGAACGCTACATCAACTGGCGTCAGCTTGAGATTCTCGGCCTCATGTCCAAGGGGAACTGGGCATGAGCGTTGGTTTTGTCATGATGTGTCACACCGCGCTGGACCGGGCCGCGCAGGTGGCGCGTCACTGGGCCGAACGCGATTGCCCGGTGGTGATCCATGTTGACAAGCGGGTGCCCAAACCCTCGTTTGACGGGCTGCGCGAAGCGGTAAAAGACCTGCATAATATCCGCTTTTCAGGCCGCCATAAATGCGAATGGGGCACCTGGTCTTTGGTGCGGGCCTCGCAAACCGGGGCCGAGGTCATGCTGGCGGAATTTCCCGAGGTCCGGCACGTGTTTCTAGCCAGCGGATCCTGTCTGCCGCTGCGCCCGGTCGAGGAATTGCGCGCCTATCTGGCGGCCCGCCCCCGCACGGATTTCATTGAAAGCGTGACGACGGAAGATGTGGAATGGACCGTGGACGGGCTGCATTCCGAGCGCTTCCAGCTGCGGTTTCCCTTTTCGTGGAAACGGCACAGATGGCTGTTCGACCGCTACGTTGAATTGCAGCGCAATGTCGGCTTCAAGCGCAAGATCCCGGACAAGCTGGTGCCGCATTTGGGGTCGCAATGGTGGTGCCTGACGCGGCAGACGCTTTCCGCGATTTTGCAGGATCCATCCCGCAAGACTTATGACAAGTTCTTTCAACGCGTCTGGATCCCTGACGAAAGCTATTACCAGACGCTGGTGCGCAAGTATTCGACCCGGATCGAAAGCCGCTCGTTGACGTTGTCGAAATTCGACTTTCAGGGCAAGCCGCACGTGTTCTACGACGATCACCTGCATCTGTTGCGTCGGTCGGACTGTTTCGTCGCGCGCAAGATCTGGGCCAAGGCAGACAGGCTTTATGACACCTTCCTGAACGAACAGGACCGCGGCACCGTTATGTCGGAACCTGCGCCCGGCAAGATTGACCGGGTTTTCGCCAAGGCGCTGGAGCGCCGGACCCGTGGGCGCGCCGGAATGTATATGCACAGCCGGTTCCCGAACCCCGACTGGGAGAACGGCAAATCCTGCGCACCCTATTCAGTGTTTCAGGGGTTCAACGATCTGTTCGAAAATTTCGAGCCGTGGCTGTCACGTCGATTGGGCACGCGGGTGCATGGCAATCTGTTTGATCCGCTCCGGGCCAGGTTTGCCGGTGACGGAGATGTCTATTCGGGCTGCCTGTCGGCCAGCGCGGAATTGCGCGACTACAATCCCGAACGGTTCCTGACCAGCCTGATCTGGAACACGCGTGGCGAACGGCAGGTGTTCCAGTTCAGCCCGCGCGACATTCAACGCATTGCGTGGTTCATGGCGAGCGATGGCAATGCGCAGATCTCGGTCATTACCGGGGCCTGGGCGGTGCCGCTTTTTACCGCCAACAAGGATTTCCAGTCGATCCGCAAACAGGCCGCGCATCTGCAGAAGCAGGAGGTTGATTTCGTCGACGTCCTGCGCCGGGTGCAGACCCGTGCCGACGTGCGGATATGGTCGCTGGCAGAATTCGTCGAAGAACCGATGGAGCATCTGCAATCCATTCTTGACGCGATGGGGGGCCCTTCTGTCGCGCGTTTGACCGAGGCACCGCGTCTGGTCGACCTGTCCGGGTTTGGCCAATTCCTGCAAAACCTGAAAAACCAGGGCATGAACCCGCATGTGATGGGCGACTTTCCGGTGGAGATCGTGGAAATGCAGGCGAAATCCGGCGGCGCGCGCCCCTATCTGGTAAGGTAACCGATGGACCGCAAATTCGATGCGTTCGTGATCTTCGCCGAAATGCGGACCGGCTCGAATTATATCGAGGCGACGTTGAACGACCTGCCCGATCTCGACTGCCTGGGCGAGGTCTATAATCCCACCTTCATCGCACATCACAATACATTCGAGATGCACGGCATCGACATGGATCGGCGCGAGAAAAAGCCGCTCGATCTGTTGGAGGCCATCATCGACAACGCCGGTGACGCGCTGCCGGGTTTTCGGTTTTTCCACGACCACGATGCGCGCGTGTTGGACCGTATCCTGCCCGATCCGGCGATTGCCAAGGTGATCCTGACACGCAATCCGCTGGACAGCTATGTCAGCCGACGGATTGCCACCGAAACCGGTCAATGGCGTCTGACCGATATGAAACATGCGCGCAGCGCCAAGATCGAATTCCGGCTTTGGGAGTTCGAGAACATGCTGACCGATTTGCAGGATTTCCAGATCAAGCTGCAACGCGGGCTACAGGTTACCGGGCAGACAGCGTTCTATATCCGCTATGATGACATCAACGATGTCGATGTGATCAACGGGCTGGCGAAGTTTTTAGGCTCGGAGCATGAGTTGGACGGCACCAATTCCAAGCTGAAAAAGCAAAACCCGAGCGATCTGTCGCAGAAGGTCGAAAATTACGACCACATGGTGCGGATGCTGGCCAAGCTGGACCGGTTTGAACTGGACCGGACACCGAATTTCGAACCGCCGCGCCATGCCGGTGTGCCGAATTTCTACGCCACACCTGATACCGGGCTGCTGTTCATGCCGATCAAGGGGGCTGCGGTCGAGCCGGTGAAATCATGGATGGCGGAATTGGCCGGGATCGGGGTCGATGACCTGCTGACGGGGATGAACCAAAAGGATCTGCGCCAATGGATGCGCAAACATCCCGGTTATCGCAGTTTCTCCATCCTGCGGCACCCGTTGGAGCGGGCCTATCATGTGTTCAACACCTGCATTCTGCCGAATGACCGCCCGGCGTTTTCCAATATCCGCCGGGTTTTACGCAAACGCTATGGCCTGCCGATCCCGGAAAAGGGTCTGATCAAGGGCTATTACGCCGATCAGCATCAGGAGGCGTTCATTGCCTTTCTGAATTTTCTGAAAGGTAACCTGGCCGGGCAGACGAGCGTCAAGATCGAGCCTGTCTTTGCGTCGCAAACCGCGATTATCCAAGGCATGGCCAATGTGACGCTGCCCGATCACCTGTTCCGCGAAGAAGACCTGATTGCCGGGCTGCCGCGGTTGGCGGCTGAACAAACCGGCACACCGGCCGAATTTGATATGGCAATTGATGACGGGCCGTTCCCGCTGGCCAAGATCAACAACTATGAGGTTTCGGCGCTGATCGAGGATATCTACCGCAAGGATTTCCTGAATTTCGGATTTGCCCCCTGGGAGGCATGAGATCAGGCGGCCTGGGGCGAACGCGCTTCGGTCAAGAGCGAATAAAGCGTGCTGGCATCCGAATTGGCGCGCAGCTTGTCGCACAGAACAGGGTCGCGCAACGTGCGGGAAACAAGCGCCAGCGCTTTCAGATGCTCGGTGCCAGCTTCTTCTGGCGCGAACAGAGCAAAAATCAGGTCGACGGGCTGACGATCAACCGATTCGAACTCGATCGGTTTTTCAAGCTTCAGAAAAACGCCCTGAACGCCCCCCAGATCCTCCAGCCGGGCATGCGGCAAGGCGACGCCATGGCCAAAACCGGTAGGTCCCAGATTTTCCCGGTCCAGAAGTGCGGCGGAAATATCCGACGTGGTCAGGCCGGTCAGGTCCGAGGCAATTTCGGACACGGCCTGCATTAAGCGCTTCTTGCTGCTGATATCGGACACATGCCTTACAGCCTGCGGTCGCAGAATCGTTGCCAGATCCATGGAGTTTCCCTGTTGTCGGGGCCGGCCCAAATCCGGCCCCGGTTTTTGTCCCTTAGCGGGGGTCGATCCAGCCGACATTCCCGTCCTCGCGGCGATAGACCACGTTCAATCCGTCATGCCCTTCGTTGCGGAACACCAGAACCGGCGCGCCCGCAATCTCCATCTGCATTACTGCTTCTCCGACCGACAGAGACGGGATCTTGGTTTCCATCTCGGCCACGATAATGGGTTGCAGCGATTCGGGTTCATCCGCACCCACATCTTCCGAGCCCGCGAGGATATAGGAGGATCCCATGAAATGTTCAACGGGTTCCGAACGGTCGCGATGATGGTCCTTCAACCGGCGTTTGTAGCGGCGCAGCTGCTTTTCCATCTTGTCGCAGCATTTGTCGAAAGACGCGTAGATTTCGTGCTCCGA
>CAXBGQ010000128.1:0-8609 GCA_963975135.1 uncultured Nioella sp.
AGGATCCAACGCCCCGCATCCGGGAAAAAGCGTTAGCCGCAAAGAAGGAAACTCCGCATGAAAGCGCGCGTGAAATGGGCCGAAAACCGGACCTTTATCGGCAAATCCGACACCGGCCATAATATCGTGTTCGGCACGAAAGAGGATGACGGCACCACGCCCGGCCCGAGCCCGATGGAGCTGGTTCTGATCGGAACGGGGGGCTGTTCGGCCTATGATGTGATCTCGATCCTCGAGAAGGGGCGAGAGCCGGTCGCGGATGTGGTGGTCGAACTTGACGCCGACCGCGCCGATGCCACGCCCGCTGTTTTCACCCGCATCCACATGCATTTCATCGTCACCGGACGAGGCGTGAACCCCGAAAAGGTTGCCCGCGCCATCGACCTGTCGGTTGAAAAATACTGTTCGGCCTCTGCGATGATGGCCAAGACCGCCGAGATCACCCATGATTTCGAGGTTGTCGACAGCGCCGCCTGAGCCCGACCTCAGATCAATCCCTGCTCGGCGAAGATCAGCTTCAGGGGCCGCTTCGGGCGCGGTCCGATATGGCCGATCACCTCTGCCGCTGCCGCGACCCCCATCTTTCCGCATGTCTCGGCGTCGCGGCCCGTGGCCATGCCATAGATGAAACCGGCGGCAAACTGGTCGCCGGCACCGGTGGCATCGACGGGTGTGACGGCGGTCACGGGCACGTGCACCTCGCGGTCGTCCTGACGGATAATGACAGGATGGCCCGACCGGGTGCAGACAACGATCGGACAGACCAGCGCCGCCTCCTGCATGGCCGTGGCCAGATCGTGGGTTTCATAAAGCGACAGCCATTCGGCCTCATTGCCGATCACGAAATCCATCTCATCCTCGATCAAGCCGCGAAAGCTGTCGCGGTGGCGGTCGACGCAAAACGGATCGGACAGCGAAATACCGGCCTGCCCGCCGGCATGACGACAGGCCGCGGCTGAGGCTGCAAAGGCCTCCTTGCCCTTGTCCTTGTCATAGAGGTAGCCCTCCAGAAACAGGATGCGGGCGTTTTCCATCACGGATGGATCCACATCCTCGTCCGACAATTCCGCACCGACGCCGAGGTAAGTGTTCATCGAGCGTTCGCCATCGGGGCTGACGAAAATCATCGAGCGAGAGGTCGGCAGATGTTCGTCCCCGTTGACGGGCGGGTTCGGAAAATCGGTGCCCTCTGCCTGCATCCGTTCGGCGTAGAAACGCCCCAAAGTGTCGTCGCGCACCCGGCCCACGAAGGCGGTGGCAAGCCCAAGCGATCCGATCCCCGCCAGCGTGTTGCCAACCGATCCGCCCGGTGCCTGGGTCCGGTCGTTCATCGCGGCATAAAGCAGCTCGGCGCGTTCACGTTCCACCAACTGCATGATGCCCTTGGTGATGCCCATATTTTCCAGGAAATCGTCATCCCCATGCGAGATCACGTCGACCATCGCATTGCCGATGCCGACCACGTCGTATTTCTTGTTCATTCGGTTTTGTCCTCATAGGCGCAGAGATCGTTGATAAGACAGGTAACGCAGCCCGGTTTGCGCGCCTTGCATTTATAGCGGCCATGCAGGATCAGCCAGTGATGCGCGTGCTGCTGAAATTCCGCCGGGATATTGTCCTCGATGGCGCGTTCGACCACGTCGACGCTTTTGCCGGGGCAGATACCAGACCGGTTGCCGACGCGAAAGATATGCGTATCCACCGCCTGCGCGGGCATGTGCCACCACATGTTCAGCACCACATTGGCGGTCTTGCGGCCCACACCCGGCAAGCTTTGCAGCGCCGCGCGGCTTGACGGAACCTGACCGCCATATTCCTCGACCAGAATGCGACTCAACTTGATGACATTCTTTGCCTTGTTGCGAAACAGGCCGATGGTCTTGATGTGTTCGATCAGGCGCTCTTCGCCCAGGTCGAGCATCTTCTGCGGCGTGTCGGCGATCTGAAACAGCGCGGCGGTGGCCTTGTTCACACCGACATCGGTGGCTTGCGCCGACAGCGCCACCGCCACCACCAGCGTATAGGCATTGGTGTGGTGCAATTCGCCCTTGGGCTCGGGCTCAGCCGCCTGAAACCGCGAAAAAATCTGATGGATCGTGGAATAGGGTAGCTGCTTGGCCATCGCGGTTTGCCGGGTCCTGGGGGCGGATCAGCCCCTGACCTAGAGGCAGAGCGCGCGAAGATCAACGCGATGCGGCCAGTTGGCATGCAATCCGGGCGGAATTCCGATCTCTGTTAGGCGCAAGTTTCGGGTCGCGTGACAGGGGGCCAGGGCTTACATCTGGAGCGCAAGGAGACACCCGCCATGACCGATCCGACCGAGACCGCCTATCACTACAACGTCATCCGCCGCGCGCTCGATATCATCGACGCAAACCCCGGTTCCGGTCCGTCACTGGAGGATTTGGCACGCGCCCTCGATATGAGCCCGGCCCATCTGCAACGGGTGTTTTCGAGATGGGTCGGCGTGTCGCCCAAACGCTATCAGCAATATCTGGCGCTGGATCACGCCAAAACGCTGTTGCGGGAAAGATTCACCACACTTGCCACGGCGGATGAGGTGGGACTGTCGGGTTCAGGCCGGTTGCATGACCTCTTTGTCAAATGGGAGGCGATGAGCCCCGGAGACTATGCCGAGGGCGGCCGCGGCCTTCAAATCTTCTGGGGCTGGTTCGACAGCCCCTTTGGCCCGGCGCTGGTCATGGGCACGGAAAAAGGCATCTGCGGCATCGGGTTCGCGGCTGAAACCGGCCCCGAGGCCGCGATGGACGATCTGCGATCCCGCTGGCCCATGGCGCAGTTTGCCGAAAATCCGGCCGCCTTGAAACCCTGGGCCGATGCCGCCTTTGGGGCCGGTCCCGGACAGGCACAGCTCTACCTGATCGGCGCGCCGTTTCAGATCAAGGTGTGGGAGGCGCTGCTGCAAATCCCGTCGGGCCATGTCACCACCTATTCCGAGATCGCCCAATCCATCGGCAGCCCCAAGGCCGCCCGCGCGGTTGGCACCGCGGTCGGGCGCAACCCGATCAGCTGGTTGATCCCCTGCCACCGTGCCTTGCGCAAATCGGGCGGTCTTGGCGGCTATCACTGGGGTCTGCCCGTCAAACGCGCCATGCTGGCTTGGGAAAGCGCCGAGGCGGACATGCAGCGCCGGGCCTGATCTTGTGGCAGTTTTCCGCCCGCAATGCGATTTCTCTCTGCCGTAACCGATAAGGGCTGCTATAGTCTCGCCCGAAAGGCCCGCGACAGCCGGGTCACATTTTTGGGAAAGGCAGCATTATGAATACCCGTCCTCGTTTGATCGTGCTTGGCGTTCTCGTCGCTTTTGGGCTGGCCGCATGTGAACCGGTCTATAACACGCCGCCCGATCCGAACCAGAACCGCGCCCGCGACGGGGCCGTTCTGGGTGGTTTATTCGGTGGTTTCCTCGGTGCCATTGCCGATGACGACAACCGGGGCCGAAATGCGATCCTGGGGGCCGCCGCGGGGGCCGCCGTGGGCGGGGCGATCGGTTATTCGCTCGATCAGCAGGCCGCCGATCTGCGCGCCTCAATGGCCAATAACCAGATCCAGATCGAAAACCGGGGCGATCATCTGCTTGTCACCATGCCCGACGGCATCCTTTTCGCCACCGACAGCGCCGCAATCAATGCCAGCCTGCAGGCCGATATCCGGGCGCTCGCGCTCAACCTGCAGCGATATCGCGACAGCACGGTCGATGTAGTCGGCCATACCGACAATGTCGGCTCGGCGGAATACAATCAGGATCTGTCGGCGCGGCGTGCCAGTGCCGTGGCCGGGGTGATCCTGGAGGAAGGTGTTGCCCCCTCACGCGTGCGCAGCTTTGGTCGCGGTGAGGATGAACCGGTTGCAACCAATCTCTCACCAGAAGGTCGCGCCCTGAACCGCCGGGTCGAAATCTTTATCCGGCCAACTAGCTGAACGCGCGGCTTTCTCTGGACTCCTCTCAATCTGGTCATCTAATCTGACCAATTGAGAGGGAGTTTATTTATGCCGTTCCAGAGAATTGATTCAGAGAAGCTATCCCATTCCGTCGTGCGCCAGATCGAAGAGCTGGTTCTGCGCGGCATTCTGCGCCCCGGAGAACGCCTTCCCTCCGAGCGTGAGCTTTCCGACAGGCTTGGCGTGTCGCGCCCGTCGCTGCGTGAGGCGATCTCGGAATTACAGGAACGCGGCCTGCTGACCACGCGCGCGGGCGCGGGTATCTATGTGGCCGAGGTTCTGGGCAGCGCCTTTTCGCCCGCCCTGATCCGGCTCTTTGCCGCCCATGACGAAGCGGTGTTCGATTACCTCGCCTTTCGCCGCGACATGGAGGGGCTGGCCGCGGCCCGCGCGGCCCTGTCGGCCACGCAGACCGACCTGAAGGTGATCAACAAGCTGTTCAATAAAATGGAGACCGCTCATGGCAAGCGGAACTCGACCGATGAGGCCGATCTGGATGCGCAGTTCCACCTTGCCATCATCGAGGCCAGCCATAATGTGATCATGTTGCACATGATGCGATCCATGTTCGATCTTCTACAAGAGGGCGTGTTCTACAACCGCTCCATCATGTTCCGGCAGCGCAATACCCGCGATATCCTGCTGGAGCATCACCGCGCCGTTAATCAAGCCATTCAGGCCCGTGACCCCGACGCTGCCCGCGCCGCGATCGAAGTGCATCTGGATTTTGTGCGTGAAGCTTTGAGACAGGAAAAAAAGGTGGAACGCAACGAAAGCATTGCCCGATTGCGCTATGCCCACGAAGAGGAGCGCTAGCGCCGCTGCTACTCGGGCGATCCGCCCGCAAACGCGTTTCCGTGCTGCCAATCGCAGGGCGAATCCTGCATTTCCAGGTGCAACCCTGTTCTTGCAGAAGAATTGGCGCAGGCCAGATCCTCGTCGAAATCAATGCCCAGCCCCGGCCCCTCGGGGGCGGTGATAAACCCGTTTTCCACCTTGATCGTCGCGCCGATCAGATCGGCGTGGAAATCGGTCTCGATGGTCTCGACCAGCAGCAGGTTGGGGCAAGTCACGCCGAGATGGATATTGGCGGCCCATTCCACCGGCCCGGCATAGAGATGCGGTGCAATCTGCGCGCCAAATCCTTCGGCCAGCGTCGCGATCTTCTTGCCTTCCCAAAGACCTCCCGCCCGGCCAAGTGCGGGTTGCAGGATGGTGGCGGCCCCGGCGCGTAGCACGGCGGCAAATTCGGCCTTGGTGGTCAGCCGCTCGCCAGTCGCCACCGGGATGCGCACCGCGCGCGCGACCTCGGCCATGGCGTCGTGATTGTCGGGCGGGGTCGGTTCCTCGAACCAGAGCGGGGAATAGGGCTCCAACGCTTGACCCAGCCGGATGGCCCCGCCCGGTGTGAACTGCCCATGCGTGCCAAAGAGCAGGTCGGCGCGGTCGCCTACCGCTTCGCGGATCGCCTTGCAGAACGCGACCGACCGCGTGATGTCGGACATCGCGGGCATATGGCCGCCGCGCATCGTGTAAGGACCAGCGGGATCGAATTTCAGCGCGGTCCAGCCCTCGTCTACTTTGGCCAATGCGGCCTCTGCCGCCATGTCGGGCGAGATCCAGAACGCATCCGTGTCGTGATGCGGCAGCGGATAAAGATAGGTATAGGCGCGCAGCCGTTCGTTCATGCGCCCGCCCATCAGCGCCCAGACAGGCCGGTCGCGCGCCTTGCCGAGAATATCCCAGCAGGCAATTTCCAGCCCCGAAAACGCACCCATGACGGTCGGGTCGGGGCGCTGCGTGAAGCCGCTGGAATAGCTGCGGCGGAACATCCGCTCCACATCTTCGGGATTTTCGCCCTCGAAATAGCGACCGAACACATCCGCGATCACGGCCTCCATCGCGGTGGGCCCGACGGTCGAGGCATAGCATTCGCCATATCCCACGATCCCGCAGGCGGTGGTCAGCCTGGTGAAGATCCAATACCGCCCGCCCATGCCGGGGTTGGGGGGCGCGACGGTGAATATCTCAAGACCCGCGATCTTCATGACAGCACAATCACGTTGCGCCGCGCATGGCCGGTTTTCGTGTCCGCAATCGCCTCGTTGATCTGGTCGAGCCGCCAGCGGTTCGAGATCAGCTCATCAAGCTTCAGCCGCCCTTGCGCATACATATCGACCATCCAGGGAATATCGCGCGCCAGCACCGTGTCACCCATCTTGGTCCCCTTCATCCCCTGCCCGACGGCAGCGATGATCACCGGTTCATATTCCGCCTTGGCCCCGCTATGCGGCATCCCCACGGCGTAAACCATGCCACCCCGCCCCAACAGGCGCAGAGCCTGGTCATAGGCGGGGATCGCACCGACGGTGACAAAGACCGCATCGGCCATGCGCCCGTCGGTCAGCCGTGCAATCTCGGCCCAGGGCCTTTCGGCACTGGCCAGCACACCATCGGTGGCCCCGAAGGCGCGGGCATCCTCCAGTTTCTCAGCCGAAAGATCCATCGCAATGATCCGGGCGGCACCGGCAATCCGCGCGCCCTGAATGGTGTTCAGGCCCACCCCGCCCGCGCCGATCACCACAACGTTCTGACCCGGCCGCACGCCGGCCGTGTTTACCACCGCGCCGACGCCCGTGATCACGCCACAGGCCAGCAGGCTTGCCACATCGGCGGGCATGTCATCGGGCAAGGCGGCCAACTGGCTTTGATGCACAATCGCGGCCTCTGCAAAGGCCCCGCATTCCATCGCTTTCACCGCCGGTGTTCCGTCCGCCAGTGAAATCGTCGGGTCCGCATCGGTATTGCCATCGCAATAGACCGGCGCGCCCGATGCGCAGGATCCGCAGCTGCCGCAGGATTTGATCAGCGTTACCAGCACTTTCTGCCCGACCGAATAGGCGGTGACGCCCGCGCCAATGGCGGTAATCCGTCCCGCCGCCTCGTGGCCATAAACGGCAGGCAAATCGCCGCCCCAGCCGCCATCGATATAGGAGATGTCGGAATGGCAGATGGCCACGGCCTCCAGCCGCACCTCCACCTCGCCCTGCATGGGCGGGCGCAGGGTGATCTCCTCGATCGTCAGATCCTGCCCGAAGGCATGGCACACAGCAGCTTTCACAATCGTCATCGGCGGCACATCCCTAATCTCTTTTGCCGGAGCATGCGGCGCAAGGCGATGCCCCGCAAGCCCGAACGCGCCATTGCCCGTGCTTCCTTGCGACACCAAAGCGGACAGTTGCGCATCGGTGCCAAGTGGCCGACAAAGGCAGAAACCAGACGGATCCGGGCCACAAACTATGCAAACCCTCAAAATCGGCGACCACAACCTGCATATCCGCGACGAGGGCGACCCAGATGGCGCACCGGTCGTGTTTTCCAACTCGCTTGGCACCGATCTGCGGCTTTGGGACGATGTCGTGGCCCTGCTGCCCCCCGGCCTGCGCATCATCCGCTATGACATGCGCGGCCATGGCCTCTCGGATTGCCTGCGCGCGCCCTATTCGATGGGCGCGATGGTGCATGATCTGGAACTGGTGATGGACGCGCTTGACGTGCGCGACGCGGTGCTGGTGGGGCTATCGGTCGGCGGCATGATTGCGCAGGGGCTGGCGGCCAAGCGGCTGGATCAGATCCGGGCGGTAGTTTTGTCCAACACCGGCGTCAAGATCGGCACCAAGGCGATGTGGCAGGACCGGATCGACATGGTGAACACCCAAGGGCTGAGCGCGATGTCGGATGCGATCATGGAACGATGGTTTTCGCGCAAATTCCGCGACAGCGGCGCGATGGCCCCGTGGAAACGCATGGTGGAAACCACGCCCGCCGAAGGCTACGCGGGCGTCTGCGCGGCCATAGCGGGCACTGATTTCATCACGCCCACCAGCGGCTTGCGCCTGCCCGCCATGGTGATCGCGGGATCCGAGGATGGCGCGACGCCGCCCGATCTGGTGCGCGATCTGGCGGGCCTCATCCCCGGCGCGCGATTTGAGCTGATGCGCGGCGCGGGTCATTTGCCCTGCGCCGAACAGCCTCGCGAATATGCCGCCCTGCTGACCGATTTCCTGACCTCTATCGGACATGGGGGCGAGCAATGAGCATCAGCCCCTTCGACAGCGCGCTCTATCGCGATCTCTTTACCGATCCCGAGCTTGCCCGGCTTTTCACCAACAGCGCCGAAATTCGCGCCATGATGCTGGTCGAAGGCGCGTTGGCCAAGGCGCAAGGCGCGCTTGGCATGATCCCGGAAACCAGCGGCGCGTTCCTGCATCGCGCGGCGATGGAGATCGCGATTGATCCCTCCGGTCTGGCACAGAAGACCGGGCAGAACGGCGTCTGCGTTCCGGCGCTGGTTGCGGCGATGCGCAAGGCGCTGGACGCCCCCGAACATGCGCAATACCTGCATTGGGGCGCGACCAGTCAGGATATCATCGACACCGGTCTGATCCTGCGGCTGCGCCAGGCGCTGACATTGATCGAGACGCATCAGACCCGGTTGCTGCGGGCGCTGGCGCATCTGGCCCAAACCCATGCCGACACGCCCATGGCCGGGCGCACCTATGGCCAGACCGCCACGCCCACCAGCTTTGGCACGGCTGTAGCCTCCTGGGGCTGGCCGCATCTCGCCCATCTCGACCGGTTGAATG
>CAXBGQ010000129.1:0-8598 GCA_963975135.1 uncultured Nioella sp.
TGATCGGCCACCGGCGCGTAAAGGTCGATCGCCGCAAGATCATCGACATCGGCCAAACCCACCGCTTTCATCACGGGCAGGCCGTAGCGTGCCTTTACCTCAGCCACGCGGGCCGGGGATTCACTGCCGTGCAGTTGCAGCATATCGAGCGGCACGGCCGCCAGCATGGCATCCAAAAGCGCATCGTCGGCATTCACCGTCAGCGCCACCTTGGCAATTCCGGCGGGCACTGTCACGCCAAGCGCCGCCATATCGGTAATCGAAACGTGACGTGGAGATTTTTCGAAATGCACGAACCCGACATAACGGGCACCGGCAAGGGCGGCGGCGGTGATATCTTCCACCCGGCTGAGGCCACAGAATTTGATCGCGATGGTCATGGACTTGCTTTAACGCGCGCCCGGGCGCTACTCAAGCAGCGCCAGAACCTCATCCTGGCTCTGGCTGGCATCGCCGCGCAGGTCTTCCACCTCACGCGCAAGGCGGTCACGTTCCTTGCGCTGCGCCTTGGCATCGGCCCGCTGACGATGTTCACGAAACCATTCCCAGACAAAACCGATCAACAGACCCGCAACAATACCGCCCAACAGGACGACAAAAAGCGGCAGTGTGATAACGAAATTCCAGTTGACCCATTCCGCCAGACCGCCCGGCAGAACCGTCAGGGTGACCGGATCACGATTGGCCAGCGCAAGCAGCACCAGAGCCAGAGCGATGGCTGCCAGAAACAGGTATTTGATGTAACGCACGTGTCAGGAATCCTCTAAACCGTTCAGCCTGTCGCGCAACAGCTTACCGGCCTTGAAGAAGGGAACGTGTTTCTCTTCGACATTGACGCTTTCGCCGGTGCGCGGGTTACGCCCGATCCTTGCATCCCTTTGCTTGACGGAAAACGCGCCGAAACCGCGCAGTTCCACCCTGTCGCCCTGCGCCAGTGCTCCGATGATTTCCTCGAAGATGGCGCTGACAATCCGTTCCACATCGCGTTGATAGAGATGCGGATTTTCATCAGCAAGTTTCTGGATCAGTTCCGAACGTATCATCCAAACCCCCCGGTCACGGATTTTTTTCGCTATCCAATGACTATAAGCAGAAAGGGGCGACAGGGAAACGGAAAGCCGTTGGAAAAGCGGGGAAATTTGTGGTCATTGCGCGTGATCTGGCAGCTTGTTGCCTATTGCCGCCGGGTTTTCCGAGCCAAACCCCGTGCAACCAGGAGCCAGCCACCTGCGTGATTCGCCCCTCGAAGGACAAAGGGCCCCGCGTTTCCGCGAGGCCCCAAATCGTTCACTGACGCGGTGAATTACTCGTCGCCGCTCTTCAATGCGGCACCAAGAATATCGCCAAGCGACGCGCCGGAATCAGAGGAGCCATACTGTTCGACGGCCTCTTTTTCTTCCGCGATCTCACGGGCCTTGATCGACAGACCCAGACGGCGCGAACGGCTATCCACGTTGGTCACGCGCACATCCAGCTTGTCGCCAACCTGGAAACGCTCAGGGCGCTGTTCGGCACGGTCACGGCTGAGATCCGAGCGGCGGATGAAGGATTTCATGCCTTCATGCTCCACTTCGATGCCGCCATCCTCGATCGAGGTGACCGCGACGGTGATGATCGAACCGCGCTTGATACCGTCGATGGCTTCGGCAAAGGGATCGCCCTCAACCGCCTTGATCGACAGCGAGATGCGCTCTTTGTCGGTATCGACCTCGGACACCACGGCCTGCACGACATCGCCCTTGCGGTAGTTGCCGATCACGTCTTCGCCGCGACCTTCCCAGGTCAGGTCGGAGAGGTGAACCATGCCGTCGATGTCGTTGTCGAGACCCACGAACAAACCGAATTCGGTGATGTTCTTGACCTCGCCTTCGACCTGCGTGCCGACCGGGAACTGCTCTTCGAAGATTTCCCAGGGGTTGCGCATGGTCTGCTTGAGACCAAGCGAAACACGGCGTTTGGCAGTGTCGATCTCCAGCACCATGACCTCGACCTCCTGGCTCGTCGAAACGATCTTGCCGGGATGGACGTTTTTCTTGGTCCAGGACATTTCCGAGACGTGAACCAGGCCTTCGACACCGGGCTCCAGCTCAACAAAGGCACCGTAATCGGTGATGTTGGTGACACGGCCGGTATGGGTCGATTCCAGCGGATACTTGCCTTCGACCAGGTTCCACGGATCTTCCTGCAGCTGCTTCATGCCCAGGCTGATACGGTGGGTTTCCTTGTTGACCTTGATGACCTGCACCTTGACGGTTTCGCCAATGGTCAGCACGTCCTTGGGGTCGTTCACACGGCGCCACGCCATGTCGGTGACATGCAGCAGGCCGTCAACGCCGCCCAGATCGACGAAGGCACCGTATTCGGTGATGTTCTTGACGACGCCGTCAACCACATCGCCCTCGGCCAGCTTGCCGATAACCTCGGCGCGCTGTTCGGCACGGGATTCTTCAAGGATGGCGCGGCGCGAGACAACGATGTTGCCACGGCGACGGTCCATTTTCAGGATCTGGAAAGGCTGCTTGAGGTTCATCAAGGGGCCAGCGTCACGCACCGGGCGGACATCGACCTGGCTGCCGGGCAGGAACGCAACCGCGCCGCCCAGATCAACAGTAAAGCCACCTTTGACGCGGCCAAAGATTGCGCCTTCGACGCGCTCTTCGTCAGCGTATGCTTTTTCCAGACGATCCCAGGCGGCCTCACGGCGGGCCATTTCGTGGCTGATGACAGCCTCGCCGCGCGCGTTTTCGACCGAGCGCAGGAAGATCTCGACTTCGTCGCCGACCTCGATCTCGGGCGCTTCACCGGGATTTGCGAATTCTTTCAGATCAACGCGGCCTTCCATCTTGTAGCCGACGTCGATGATGGCTTGTCCGGCTTCAATCGCCAGAACCTTGCCTTTGACAACCGAGCCCTCCTGGGGCGTGTCAATTTCGAAGCTTTCTTCAAGAAGGGCTTCGAATTCTTCCATAGATGTGTTTTGAGCCATGTGGTCTCAGGTTCCTTTTTCAATCGTTTTATCTGGCCGTGCGGTTGTCTCCGCCGGTCTTGGGTGATGTCCGCGCTTATTGGCGAAACAGGTTGGTCGTGACGGTCCGGCAAAACAAAGAGGGCCGGAGGTTTCCCGACCCTGCCCGTCTCTTTGTTTTATGGCTTATCCGCCTTATTGACGCGCGGTGTATACTGGCGAAAGCCCTGCAAGGCAAGCCCCAAGCGCTCTGCCGGATATTGCCTGAAGGAGGCCGAACCATGACTCTGTCCGAGGCGATTGCCACGCAACCCGCATGGGTACAAATCTGGCTCAACGTGCTCTTTGCCGGGGCCTATGTGCTGCCGCTTGCGCTGCTGGTCTGGGCCCCCAGCCGGCGGGCCGGGATCGTGACCGTTCTGGGCAGCGTTCTGGCCGGGGCCGGAGTCTATTGGCTCTTTGGGCAGATGGGCTATGTTCGGCTGCTTGGCCTGCCCCATATCCTGATCTGGACGCCTCTGGTGGTGTTCCTCTGGAGTCAGGTCAAACGCCCCGGCATGCCGCGCGCGCCGCGCATGATCCTCTATGTCGTGATGGCGGTGATGGCGGTGTCGCTGGCGTTCGATTACGTCGATACCGCGCGGTATATCCTGGGGGAACGGGCGGTGTATTAGGGGCTTTTCCGCGCCTCAATCAACGCAATCGCCTGCCCCACCGCCTGCTCAATCGTCATCTCGGACGTATCCAGCAACACCGCATCATCGGCCGGTTTCAGCGGAGCGGTTGCACGCGCACTATCCCGCGCGTCGCGTTCGCGCAGGTCGGCCAGCACCTGCTCCAGCGAGATCTCGCGCCCGCCCTCGGTCAGCTCCTTGTGCCGGCGCCATGCGCGCGTTTCATCGGACGCGGTGACATATAACTTGGCCTCCGCATTCGGGCAGATCACCGTGCCGATATCGCGCCCGTCCAGAACTGCGCCGCCCAGACGCCGCGCAAAGGCGTGCTGGAAATCGAGCAAGGCCGCCCGCACCTCGGGGATGGCCGCGACCCGGCTGGCGGCCTGCGCCGCCTCGGCCCCGCGCAGATCGGGATGCTCCAGATCCTCAGCCCGAAGATCGCGCGCCGCCGCCACCGCATCTTCACCGGCCAGCACCCGCTGACCGACCGCGCGATACAAGAGCCCGGTATCGAGATGCGCAAAGCCGAAATGCGTCGCCACCGCCCGCGCGATGGTGCCTTTGCCCGCCGCCGCGGGCCCGTCGATTGCAACCGTAAATGCCATGGCCAATGGCTATCCAAGCCCCGCCCGATCCGCAAGGGTCAGCTTGCCCGCCGCAGCCATCGCCAACCGCGCCACAACACCAGAGCCAACAGCGCGATCAGGCAGAAAGTCACCAGACCGGATTTCACCAGAGTGGCCAGCGACGCTGCCCATGACATGGCCTCGGTCGTGGCGTCGGCCCCCGCCAGCAGCATCGCCCGCACGCGGATGTTTTCCAGGTAATCGAACGCGGTTACGGACAGTGCCGCAACGACAAGAAACGCGCGCGGTGCTATGCCGGGGCCAAGCCGCACAAAGCTCCATGCCAGAAAGATCCCCAAAAGCGCCGGAAAGGCCAGATCGAGCCATTTCTGCGGCCCGAGATAAAGCGCCAGACCTTGCGGGTTGAGCGCCGCGAGAAACTCCAGCGCCTCCGCATGCGAATAGCCAAGGGGACGTATGTCAAAGGGCACGAGGCCGCCCGCCGCGTCCTGAATTTCGGGCAGAGTCCAAAGCAGCATCGCGGCATAAAACGCCGCCCCCGCCGCGAAAACCACCCAGTAGAGAACCCGCCGCACCGGCCTAAACCATCGTCGTCAGGTCGGGATCATATCCCTGCGCCTGCGGCAGGCCATCCGCGATCTCGTAATAATCGCCCTTGTCGGCGCAATAGATGTGGCCCGCGATATTCAGCCCCGTCGCCCCGTCCAGCGTGCCCGCAAAGATCGACAGGTTCGCCCCCGCGCCGTCCCAGAACAGGTTGCTGCCACAGGTCGGGCAGAACCCGCGCCGGGCGCTGTCGGATGAGGCATACCAGGCTACCTCGCCGCTGATCGCAACACTGTCACGCGGCGCGGAAGTCGCCGCCACGTGATGGCCCGATGTCTTGCGGCATTGGGTGCAATGACAGGCGATGACGGGCCGCAATTCTCCGGAAACGGTGTAATTCACCGCACCGCACAGGCAGGATCCGGTTGGCATGATCAGATCTCCTTTTCGGCTGTCGCCTTAATCAATGCACGGCGATCCGTTGCTGGACCACGCGGTTCAACATAGGAAACATGCCTGTTCACGGACAGACAAATAATGGCACCTGACGGGGCCATCGCCTGTTATCCGTCGCGCTCCAGCGAGGCACCCAATCCGGCCATCAAGCCCTCGAATATCGGAAAGGAGGTTGCGATCGGCCCGGCATCGTCAACCCGCACCGGGGCCGTGGCCGCCATGCCGAGACAAAGAAACGACATCGCGATCCGGTGATCCAGGCGGGCTTGGGTCAGGCCACCACCCGCAACGCTGCCGGGGCCCCTGCCCTCCACACTCCACCAATCCGGACCATCCTCGACAACCACGCCATTGGCGCGCAGACCGGTGGCCATGGCGTCGATCCGGTCGCTTTCCTTCACGCGCATCTCTGCCACGCCCCGCATCATCGTGGTGCCGGTTGCATTGGCCGCAACCACCGACAGGATCGGATATTCGTCGATCATCGAGGCGGCGCGCTCAGCCGGAACCTCGATCCCCGTCATGTCGGGCGAATAACGCGCCCGCAGATCGGCCACCGGCTCGCCGCCCTCTTCACGCATGTTTTCATAGCTCAGATCCGCCCCCATCTCGCGAAGCGTGGTAAACAGCCCGGCCCGGGTCGGGTTCAGGCCGATGCCGGGCACCAGCACGTCCGAGCCCGGCACGATCAATGCCGCACAGACCGGAAACGCCGCCGAAGACGGGTCGCGCGGCACGGTGATGACCTGCGGGCGCAATTCAGGCTGGCCCGTCAGCGTAATCACCCGGCCTTCCGCCGTCACTTCGGTGCTGATCTCGGCCCCGAACCCGGCCAGCATGCGCTCGGTATGATCGCGCGTCGCCTCCGCCTCTATCACCACGGTCCGCCCCGGCGCGTTCAGCCCCGCCAGCAGCACCGCCGATTTCACCTGCGCCGAGGGCACCGGCACTTCGTAACGCACCGGCAAAGGCTCCGCCGCGCCGACCAGAGTCATCGGCAACCGGCCGCCCGCGCGCCCTACCGCCTGCGTGCCGAACAGCGCCAAAGGGTCCGTCACCCGCGCCATCGGGCGCCCGTTCAGGCTGGCATCCCCGGTAAATGTCACCGTGATCGGGCAGGTCGCCATCGCCCCCATGATCAGCCTTACGCTGGTGCCCGAATTGCCGCAGTCGATCACACCATCCGGCTCGGCAAAGCCGCCCACGCCAACGCCATGCACCCGCCATTCGCCATCACCCAATCGCTCGACCTCAGCCCCGAAAGCCCGCATCGCGCGCCCGGTATCCAGCACATCCTGCCCCTCCAAGAGCCCCGATATCCTTGTCTCGCCCACCGCCATCGCGCCCAGAATCAGGCTGCGATGCGAAATCGACTTGTCGCCCGGCACCTCGGCCACGCCCTGCAAAGGCCCTGACGGGCGGGATGTCATGGGAATAGGGGCACCGTGGCCGGACATGGCATCAATCCTGTTCGTGTCAGTTTCAACCGCTGATAGCGCCTGACAAATTGGCCGTCCACTCCCCAAACCCCTTCTTCTTTGTGAAAATACTCCGGGGAGCGCGAAGGGCAGCGCCCCTCGCCCGGGTCGCCTCCAACGGAGGCGAAACCCGCTAAACCTTGCGAAACGTCAGATAATGCGGCACCCGGCCTTCGCGCAGTGCCTTCTGCTCATATCGGGTCGGGATCCAATCCGCCCAGGGCTGCCGCCAATCCGCGGGCCCCTCCGCCAACCACTCGAACCCCGCTTTCGGCACTTCCTGCAGGGTCTGACGCACATAATCGGGAATATCCGTCGCCAGCCGCAGGATCGCCCCCGGTTTCAGAACCCGCGCCAGCGGCAACAGATGCTCCTGCGTCACGAACCGGCGCCGGTGGTGGCGTTTCTTGGGCCAGGGATCGGGATAGAGCAAAAAGGCGCGCGCGACACTGGCCTCGGGCAGCACATCGAAAAGATCGCGCGCGTCATTGGGATGGACGCGCAGATTGGTGACGCCTGCGTCGCGGATCCGGCCAAGCAGCATGGCCACGCCGTTGATATAGGGCTCGCAACCGATGATGCCGACATCTGGATTCCGCTGCGCCTGATGCACCATATGCTCACCGCCGCCAAACCCCACCTCAAGCCACAAATCGCGACCGGGAAACAGCCCCTCCATATCCAACGCCACGCGGTCGGGGTTTTCTTCCCATCCCACTGGCCCCGGCGACAGCGCCGCCAGATCTGCATCGACCAGCGCCTGCTGGCTGTCTTTCATATGGTGGCTTTTGCGGCGACCGTAGAAATTGCGCCACGGCGCGCCTGAAGGGTGGGATTTACTGGACATCGGACCTTGAACAGTTGCGCGGGTTTAGCCCGGCAATACCCGGCCCCTGGGCCAGGCTCAACCTTTCTGAGTGCGCGCCGCCCGCTTTTCGGCCCCCTTGAAGGCCGACCAGATGAAAAGCCGGAACATCAGGATCTGCAATCCAAACCCCAGGGCCACGCCGATCACCATGACGCCAAATGCAATGCCGATCTCATCGCTGCGCACGCCGCCCATCGCAAGCGCCAAGACGATGGCGACCACGCCCAGAACCAGATTGACGATGAGCGCCTTCACACCAAAACGATAGGCATAGCGCCAGGCCTCGCGACCCTCCGCCTTGCGGCCCTCGGATTTCAGAAAACTCTGCGCAAAACCCATGATCGGCCACATGATCGCGCCAATCGAGCCGCCAATCAGCGCACCGCGCAATATCGGTGCCGTCAAGAGGTTGGGCAGGATCGACATGGCAAGCCCGAACAGGACAAAAATGCCAAGGGCCACGATCGCATAGAGCTTTGCAAAACGGTCGGCGTAGGATGGGATAATATCAGACATAATATTCTCGTTGGTCATTAAAAAAAGACGGCACCCGCGCGGTGCCGTCCTTTTCTTAACATAGCCATGCGAAAATCCTAAACGGCGGATTTCAGCGCCTCGATCAGATCGGTGCGTTCCCAGCTGAAGCCGCCATCGGCCTCGGGTTCGCGCCCGAAATGGCCATAGGCCGCCGTGCGCGCATAGATCGGGCGGTTGAGACTCAGATGTTCGCGGATGCCGCGCGGGGACAGATCCATGACCTCCGTCAGGGCGCGTTCGATCTGCGCCTCATCGACCGTGCCGGTGCGATGGGTGTCGACATGGATCGACAAGGGCCGCGCCACGCCGATGGCATAGCTCAACTGCAAGGTACACCGTTCAGCCATGCCCGCAGCCACGATGTTTTTGGCCAGATAACGCGCCGCATAGGCGGCCGATCGGTCCACCTTTGTCGGATCCTTGCCCGAGAACGCGCCGCCGCCATGCGGGGCCGCGCCGCCATAGGTATCGACGATGATCTTGC
>CAXBGQ010000130.1:0-8553 GCA_963975135.1 uncultured Nioella sp.
AAGGACCGGTTCACGCCCGCGCGCGGGCCCGCGACGTTGTCGGGGGTGTTTGTCGAGACCGACGACAAGACCGGCAAGGCGATCTCGGTTGCGCCGGTGCGCCTTGGCGGGCGGTTGCAGCAAACCGGGCCCGAGGGGGTGGGCTGAGCCAGGCTGGCCTGTTGCCATCGCCCCCGAAACTGCCGCTTGCGGAGTGGCGGGCCCCCGGCCCATGATGGAAAGCGAACCCAAGGGGCATGTGCGCCGATGTTAGCTGACCTCCTTTCACCTGCCACGCAGTCGATCCTGACGCTTGCCGTGGTGGCCGTGATGTTCGTTCTGTTCATCCGCGAGACCTATCCGACCGAAGTGGTTGCCATCGCTGGCGCGGCAGTGTTGCTGGCGGCGGGGTTTCTGCCCTATGAGGCCGCGTTGGGCGTGTTGTCGAACCCGGCACCCTGGACCATCGCCGCGATGTTCATCACCATGGGGGCACTGGTGCGCACCGGCGCATTGGCGCAGTTCACCGCCGTGGCCGAGGCGCAGGCGAAGACCCGGCCCAAACGCGCGCTGGCGGCATTGTTGGCTTTTGTGGTCGTGGCCTCGGCCTTCATGTCGAACACGCCAGTGGTCGTGGTGATGATCCCGGTTTTCGTGCAGATCGCCCGCTCGCTCGGGCGGCCCGCCTCCAAATTGCTGATCCCGCTCAGCTATGGCGCAATCATGGGCGGCACGCTGACCCTGATCGGCACCTCGACGAACCTGTTGGTCGACGGCGTGGCGCGGGCCAATGGCATGGAGCCCTTTACGATTTTCGAGATCACGCCGGTGGGCATTGTCGTGGTGATCTGGGGGATGATTTACCTCACGGTTCTGGGTCCGCGCCTGTTGCCTGAACGCGATTCGATGGCCGATATGCTGTCGGGGCGCAAGCGGATGAAGTTTTTCACCGAGGTGGCCCTGCCCGAGGACAGCGCCTTCATTGGCCGCAATGTGACCGAGGTGGATCTTTTCCGCCGCGACGGCGTGCGTTTGATCGACGTGCTGCGCGGCGATGCGTCCTTGCGCCGGAACATGGGCCAGATCGTCTTGCAGGCCGGGGATCGGGTCGTGTTGCGCACCGATATGGCCGAAGTTCTGGGCCTGCAGCAGAGCAAGGAATTGCGCACCGTCGACAAGCTGAGCTCGGTGCAGACCACCACGGTCGAGGTGCTGATCACGCCGGGCTGCAAGATGGTGGGCCGGTCCCTGGGGGCACTGCGCCTGCGCCGCCGTTACGGGGTCTATCCGCTGGCGGTGCATCGGCGGAACCAGAATATCGGGCGGCAGCTGGACGAATTGATCGTCCGCGTCGGCGATACCTTGCTGATCGAGGGCGACCCGGCCGATATCAGGCGTCTGGCGACCGATATGGATCTGGTCGATGTCAGCCAGCCCACCGAACGCGCCTATCGCCGGGGCCATGCGCCCATCGCATTCGCCGCCATGGCAGGTATCGTGGTGCTGGCAGCCCTTGGCATGGTGCCGATCTTCTTGGCCGCCGTTCTGGCCGTGGCGGTGGTTCTGGTCACCCGCTGCATCGACGCGGAGGAGGCGTTTTCCTTTATCGACGGGCGGCTTCTGGCGCTGATCTTTGCGATGCTGGCGATCGGGGCCGCGCTTGAGGCTACCGGGGCCGTCGCGCTGATCGTGGATGCGCTGGCCCCATGGCTGACCGGGCTGCATCCGTTCTTTCTGGTCTGGGCGATCTATCTGATCACCTCGGTCCTGACCGAACTGGTGTCAAACAATGCCGTGGCCGTGGTGGTGACGCCGGTCGCCATCGGTCTTGGCACCGCCATCGGGGTCGATCCGCGCCCCTTGGTGATTGCAGTGATGATCGCCGCCTCGGCCAGCTTTGCGACGCCCATCGGCTATCAGACCAACATGCTGGTTTACGGTCCCGGCGGTTATCGCTTCACGGATTTCATGAAAATTGGTATTCCTCTCAACCTCAGCCTGGGATTGGTGGTAAGCCTTGTCATCCCGCTGCTCTGGCCGCTGTGACCTTCCGCAAAGGACTTCGCCATGCGTAAATTGCTTTTCCTGCCCATTCTGGTGCTTGCTGCATGCAGTTTCCCACAAGCACCGCGTCCGGCCCAGGTGACGCTGAACGAAAACAACCTCTCGGTGCGGATGGCCAACGGTGAAACCTGTCAGGGCCCGCGCCCGGCGGGTGCTACTGGCGGCTGGTCGGGCCGTTTTCAGGGCTGCTCGGCGGCCTATGATTACACTATCGCGATGGAGCCGGGCACCAACCCGCTGCGCATGGTGTTCGATGAGATCCGGGAGGCCGTCGGGCTACAGGGCACATCGGTGCCACTGGCCACGATCACCATCAGCGATGGCAGCGGGCGGGATTACGTCTATGCCACGCCGGAACGCCGGGTGCGTTAAAGCGGCCAGAACACCAGAATGGCCGGGATCGAGACCGCGACCACGATGATTTCGAGCGGCAGGCCCATGCGCCAGTAATCGCCAAAGCCATAGCCGCCGGGGCCAAGCACCAGCGTGTTGTTCTTATGCCCGATCGGCGTCAGGAACGCCGCCGAGGCGGCCACCGCGACCGCCATCAGGAACGGGTCGGGATTGACCCCCAGGGTGGCGGCCATCTGGATGCCCACGGGGGCCGCGACAATGGTGGTGGCGGTGTTGTTGAGCACATCGGACAGCGTCATGGTCACCACCATCAGCACGGTCAAAACCACCCAGGCAGGCATGCCTTGCGTCAGGGCCACCAGCGCGCCGGCAATGAGCTCGGTCCCGCCCGAGGTCTCAAGCGCCGCGCCAAGCGGGATCATCGAGCCAAGCAGCACCACGACCGGCCATTCGATATGGTCATAGATCTCGGCCAGCGGCAGGATTTTGGCCAGCACATAGCCGATCACCACCAGCCCGAGCGCGATGGGCAGGTAAAGCAGCCCGAAAGAGGCCGCCAGCACTGCCGCGCCAAAAAGCCCGATGGCGGCCCATGTCTTGCGGTCCTGCGTCACCGCCAGCCCGCGATCGGCCAGCGCCAGCCCGCCGACCCAGTCGATCACATCGTCGGTGGTCTCAGTCGGCGTCAGCAACAGCAGGATGTCGCCGGGTTCGATCACCGTCTGGCGCAGGCGTTTGGTGATGCGCTGCCCGCGCCGGGCGATGCCCATCAGAACCGTGCGTTTGCGCCATGAAAGGCCGATGGACTGTGCCGTGCGCCCGGCGATGCGACTGCTATCGAGGATGACAACTTCGGTCAGGGTCACGCCTTCGCCGACGACATCGTCAATGGCGTGCCCTTCCGGCACGAAATCGAGCCGGGTCGCGGTGCGAAATTCGTCCAGCGCCTCGGGGGCGGCCTCCAACACCAGAATATCGCCCGCCTGCAATTCCAGGTTGCGCCCGGTGCCAAAGCGCCGTTTGCCGTCGCGGATCAGGCCCAATATGGCGACATCGGCCTTTTCGGCAGGCTCCAGCAGATCGCGCAGCCGCTGGCCGACCAGCTTGTTGCCCTCGGGCAGGGTCAGCTCGGCGATATAAGGGGCAAGCTCGCTGAGCGGATCGCCCCCCACCCCCGAATCGCGCCCCGGGATCAGCCGCCAGCCAAACAGCGCCACGAAAGCCAACCCGGCGAGCGCCGCGGTGCCGCCCACGGGGGCGAAATCGAACATCGAAAACGGCGCGCCGAGCGCATCCTCGCGGATCGCGGCGATGATGATATTGGGCGGCGTCCCGATCAGCGTGACCATGCCACCAAGGATGGTGGCAAACGAGAGCGGCATCAGCGACAGGCCGGGCGAGCGGCCCGCCTTGCGCGCCGTGGCGATATCGACCGGCATCAGCAGCGCCAGCGCGGCAACATTGTTCATGAAGGCCGAGAGCACGCCGCCGACGCCGCCCATGATGGCGATATGGCCGCCAAGCGACCTTGTGCTGTCAACCAATGTGCGGGTGATCAGGAACACCGCCCCCGACCGGACCAGACCCGCCGACACGATCAGCACCAGCGCCACCACCAGCGTTGCGGGATGGCCGAACCCCGAAAACGCGTCGCTGACCGGCACCACGCCCAGAACGACGCCGGCCATCAGCGCCGCGAAGGCGACAAGATCATAGCGGAACCGGCCCCAAAGCAGCAGGCCAAAGACAGCGCCAAAAAGCGCGAAGAGGAGGATCTGATCACTGGTCATGACGCTGTTCTATCTTGCCTGTGGCAGGGCGTCACGGGGGGGCTTCAGATGAATTCCGCCGTCGGGCCGGGGCGCGCGTTGGCCACGGCCAGCGCGTCGGTCAGCGCGATGGATTTGTCAAACAACGCCCGCCCGATAATGGCCCCCGAGATATGGGGCACATATTTCAGCCGCGCGATATCATCCAGCGACCGCGACAGCCCGCGCGCGATCACCGGCGCGCGCGCGCCATCGGCCAGCTGCGACACCAACCCGAGCGAGCCGTCGCTATCAGCGATATCGGCGTCGATATCGGTGATGATGATCGCGGCCAGCGGGTCTTCGGCAAAGGCCGCGATGAAATCGGCGGGCGTGATCGCGGCGGTCGAGCGCCAGCCATCGCTCATCAAGCCGCCCTGATACACATCGACGGCCACGACGATCTGATCGGGATAGAGCTTGGCCGCCTGTTTCACCATGTCGGGATTCTGCACGGCAAGCGAGCCGACGACGATCCGCCCGGCCCCGTTGTCGATCCATTTGGCGATGCCGTCCAGGGTACGAAAGCCGCCGCCAAGCTGCACCGGAATGCCGGCCTGACGGATGATGTCCTGGACGATCTCCTGGCTGCCATCATCGCCCACGACCCAATCGAAATCGGTCAGGTGCAGCCATTCGGCCCCATCCTCGGCAAAGCCCTGCGCCTTGGCTATCGGGTCGACATGCCAGATCTGCGGCTCTTCCAGGCGGCCGCGATTGAGGCTGACACAGCGCCCGTTCTGCAATTCAATGGTGGGGTAGATCATCATGGCGGTGCCCTCCGGGTTGCTGAGCGGTATCATTACCCGAGTCGCGCGCCTGTGGGTAATCTGAAAGCGGCACGGGCGCGGCATTCAGCGGCGTAACGGCTGTGCCTTGCGCCGGTCGCGCGCGATGCAGTAGAAGCCATGAAACTTGCGTGATTTGAGAGGGAGAGGCGCCATGGCGGGCCATTCAAAATGGGCGAATATCCAACACCGCAAAGGCCGTCAGGACAAACTGCGGTCCAAGCTTTTTTCCAAGCTGGCCAAGGAGATCACGGTCGCGGCCAAGATGGGCGACCCCGATCCCGACAACAACCCGCGCCTGCGCATGGTCATCAAGGAGGCGAAATCGCAATCGCTGCCCAAGGATGTGATCGACCGCGCGATCAAGAAAAGCCAGGCCGGCGAGGGCGATGATTACGAGGAAATCCGCTACGAGGGCTATGGCCCCGGCGGCGTCGCGGTGATTGTCGAGGCGATGACCGACAACCGCAACAGAACCGCCTCGACGGTGCGGTCAACCTTCACGAAACATGGCGGAAATCTGGGTGAGACCGGATCGGTCTCGTTCATGTTCGAGCGCAAGGGCGAGATTGTATACGCCGCCGATGCGGGCGATGAGGACACCGTGATGGAAGCCGCGATCGAGGCCGGGGCGGAAAATGTCGAGTCGAGTGACGAGAGCCATGTCATCACCTGTGCCGATACCGATCTGAACGAGGTGTCGACCGCGCTGGAGGCGGCTTTGGGCGAATCGGAAACCGCGAAACTGATCTGGGCCCCCTCGACCACGACCGAGCTGGATCTGGAGGGCGCGCAGAAGCTGATGAAGCTGATCGACACGCTGGAGGATGACGACGACGTTCAGCGTGTCACGGCCAATTTCGAGATCTCGGATGACGTGATGGCGCAGCTCGAAGAGGCCTGAAACAGCGCGTCACACCCTGTGCATAGGGGCCACCGCCCCGCAGGCCGGTCCGGGCAGCGGGGCGTTGCTTTGAAACCGGGGCTTAATCCGCGTCGCGCCTGCCGAACCACATGCGCGCAAACAACCCATCGCGGCGGATGAACTGGTGGTAGAGCCCGGCGGCGACATGGGCCGCGATCAGCAGACCGAGAGCCGTTGCCAGCACCCCGTGCACGGTGCGCGGCGTGAGATCGTTGAAATCGGCGGGCAGCGGGTCGCCGGAGCCGCCAAAGACGATCGCGGGCAGCCCGGCCATGTTGGCCAGCAACAGGCCCGACCCCGCCATGGCCAAAACCAGCAGATAGAGCCCCCAATGGGCCCAGACCCCGGCGGTGTTCAGCGCCGGATTGCCGATATCGGCATGTGGCGGACCTGCGGCCATCAGCCGGGTTCCAAGCCGGATCAGCATCAACACCAGAATGGCGATGCCCGACCCCATATGCAACCGGAGCGCCAGCAATTTGCCGGGATCGTCGTTGGGCGTTTCGGCCAACACCGTGCCGCCGATGATAAGGCCCGCGAGGATGAGAACGGCCAGCAGCCAGTGCAGGGCCACGAGAAGCGGGTGATAGCGGGTCATTGGGGCCTCCTGATGAGTCGTGGAAAAGAATATCGTAAATGCTATAATTGCAAATGCAAGTATTGTAAATGCGATGATAGCGCGCTAGCCAGAGGCATGAGTCTGCAAACCGATATTCGCCAAGCCCGTGAAACCAGCTTTGGCTGGATGGTGCAGCGCCTCGCCAGCCGGGTTGAGGCCCGCATGGCTGACCGGCTGAGGTCGGTCGACCTGAGCATCCTGCAATTTGCCGTGATGATGACGGTTCTGGAGCGCCCGGCGCTGACGCAGGCGGCCATCGGGCAGGGCTTTGACACGCCGCCCTATGCCATCAGCCGGGCACTGGACGGGCTGGAGGCGCGCGGATTGGTGGAGCGGCGCAAAGCCGCTGCGTCGCGCCGGTCATTCGAGGTGCATGTAACGGCGGCGGGGCAGGCGCTGGCTCCGCAACTGACAGCGATTGTCGGGGAGGTGAATGCAGGCGTCACCCGGAGCCTGACAGCGGCAGAGACCGAGCAATTGTTGCGGCTGATGGCGCGGCTCCTGGCCGATACCGCCTAGAGACCGGCCCTTCGCCGCTCACACCGGGGTCGGCGTGCCCAAAACCTCGGTCAGATGGTCGATAAAGACGCGGATCTTGGCGGGCATATAGGTGCGGTGCACGAACACCGCAAAGATCGGTTGGGCCAGGGTTTCGTAATCGGGCAGGATCCGCACCAGTTGGCCCTCGGAGATTGCCCCGGCGGCGAGGAAATCACCCAGCAGACCGATCGCACCGCCGGTCAGAACGGCATTGCGGGCGGCGTTCGGGGAATTGACGACAAAGGTTTCGGGCAGGTTATAGGCCTGCACCTGGCCATTGCGCCGCAAGGCGTTCTCGCGGCCCCAGGTGCCGCTGACCTGTTTGACGACGCGGTGTTGATCGAGCCCTTCCAGGTCATCCGGGGCCCCGTGGCGGGCGATATATCCGGGCGTGGCCACGAAGATGAGCTTCTGGGTCGAGAGTTTGCGCGCCGTCAGCGCCGAGGCGTCAAGCCCGGCGGGGCCGCCGACGCGGATGGCGAGGTCGAAATGCTCCTGAACCAGATCGACCTTACGGTTTGAAATATCGAGTTCGACGGACAGGTCGGGATATTTGTCCATGAACGCCGGCAGGGTCGGCGCGATGCGTTCCTGACCGAAGGCGACCACGCTGCTGATCCGCAACCGTCCCTTCGGCACCTGCCGGCGCGAGCGGATTTCATCGGCGACGGCCTCAAGCTCATCGACAAGCGCGCCGCCCTTTCGCAGGAACTCCTCGCCCTCTTCGGTCAGGCTGACGGTTCGGGTGGTGCGGGTGAAAAGCCGCACGCCGAGGTCGGCCTCCAGTTCGGCGACCAGCCTGCTGATGGAGGGCGGTGAGCTGTTCAGGGATCGCGCAGCGGCGGCGAACCCGCCCTGGCTGGCAACCGCACGAAATGCCCGTATGGCCTGAAATCTGTCCATCGCCTGATTATTCCGGAATATGAAACGATCAAATTCACAATCTCAATATTCATAACGAAAAGCAAATCATTACTCTGGGCGCAGAAATACCATCAACAGTATTTGGAGGACGATAAGATGCTCAGGGATGACGAATTTTCGCTGCGCGGGGGGCATTCGGGGCAACCCCTGCCCGGCGGTGTGGCAGCGACACACCACGCATTGGCGCGACAGAGCTATTGCGAAAAGAAACGGGCGCGTCTGGATGCAGAGGCACGGGAGCGGCGGCGCGGCAGGCTAAGGAAAGCCCATCATGTCCTGTCCGTTATCGGGGCGGTGTATTGCAGATCCGCCGGGCTCTGGATCGATCGGTGCAGACGACCGGTGGGCCCGGCTGGAAAATGAGGCCCGCGCGCCGTCGCTGCCTAATCGGTTGATCTTGGTGCGCTGAAAGGGCAAGGGCAGGGTGACCCGGAACAAGAGGTGGGCGCGACATGGTGCAGGCGGCGTTGGCCGGGTTTTATCTGGGGTTCAGCTTGATCTTGGCCATCGGGGCGCAGAACGCCTTTGTGCTGCGTCAGGGCCTGCGGCGGG
>CAXBGQ010000131.1:0-8535 GCA_963975135.1 uncultured Nioella sp.
ATGTCAACGCGGGCTGGTGTTATGGCGGCTTCAAGGCGGTGCCGGGATCGGGCTATAGCTATGCCCATCTGATTGCCACCGATACCCATCACGAACCCGCCGCGCGGTTCCGTCTGGATCGGTTCAACAAGGGTCTCATCATGGATGAAGAGGCCAAGGGCAGCCAACACAACCTGCATTGAAGGGGTTTAGACGATGCGTATCAAATGCCCCTTCTGCGGGGATCGCGACAGCCGGGAGTTTACCTATCTGGGCCATGAAACCTATCTCGACCGGCCCGCCGATGAAGGCTGGAGCCCGGCCTGGGACAATTACCTGCACCTGCGCGACAACCCGGCCGGCGTGACCAGCGACCTGTGGTATCACAGCGGCGGCTGCACCGCCTGGCTGCTGGTTGAACGCGATACGGTCACCCATGACATTCTGCGCGTGGCGCTTGCCCGCGATACCAAGCGGGAGCGCGGCTGATGCGGATCGAGGGAAAAGGCCGGATCGATGCCGGCCAGCCGCTGAATTTCACCTTTGACGGGCGTGGCTATACCGGGTTTCGGGGCGACACGCTGGCCTCGGCGCTGATGGCGGGTGGCGTGCGCCTGATGGGGCGGTCGTTCAAATATCACCGCC
This sequence comes from uncultured Nioella sp., assembly GCA_963975135.1. Classification (GTDB taxonomy): domain Bacteria; phylum Pseudomonadota; class Alphaproteobacteria; order Rhodobacterales; family Rhodobacteraceae; genus Alterinioella. Next base: position 625 of record CAXBGQ010000131.1, read on the forward strand.
CGCGCGGCGTGCTGACGGCAGGCTCGGAAGAACCCAACGCGCTGATGGAGATCGGCCACGGCGCGCATTTGACTCCCAATGTGCGCGCCACTGTGCAGGAGGTGTTCGAGGGCTTGCAGGCACAGAGCCAGAACCGCATGGGCACGCTGCAATATGACCTTTTGTCGGTCAACGATCTGCTGCCCAATTTCCTGAGCGCCGGGTTCTACTATAAAACCTTCATGTGGCCGCGCGCCTTCTGGGAAAGGGTCTATGAGCCGATTATTCGCCGCGCGGCGGGGTTGGGGTCGCTCTCGGGCAAGGCCAACCCGGACCGTTACGAGACCGGTTTTGCGCATTGCGATATCCTTGTCATCGGGTCCGGGCCCACCGGTCTGATGGCGGCGCTGACGGCGGCACGCGGCGGGGCCGATGTAATCCTGGCCGAGGAAAGCGCCGAAATGGGTGGGCGGTTGCTGTCTGAAACCGAGATGATCGAGGGCCAGCCCGGTGCGATCTGGGTGGCCGATATGCTGGCAGCACTCAAGGATACCGGCCGGGTCCGGTTGATGGCGCGCACCACCGTGACGGGGGCCTATGATCAGGGCACCTATGGCGCGCTGGAACGTGTCGGTGCCCATGTGCCCCACGCCCCCGATCTGCCGCAGGAATGTTTCTGGCGCATCAATGCGCGTCAGGCGGTGCTGGCGGCTGGCGCGCTGGAGCGGCCCATTGCATTCCCGATGAACGACCGCCCCGGCATCATGATGGCCAGCGCGATCCGATCCTATCTCAACCGTTACGGCGTGGCGGCGGGGCAGAACGTGACGCTCTTTGCCAGCAATGACGACGCCCATCGCACCGCGCTGGACCTGATGGAAAGCGGCATCGAAATCGCCGGTGTGATCGACCCGCGCGAGGATGCGGTGGCACAGGGCGATTATCCCTTGTTTGCCGGGGCCGAGGTGATCTCGACCCGGGGCCGTCAGGCCCTGCAGGAGATCACCATCCGCCATCGCGGGGCCGAGAGACAGATCGTGACCGATTGCCTGGGTGTCTCGGGCGGCTGGAACCCGACGCTGCATCTGACCTGCCACATGAATGGCCGCCCGGTCTGGGATGAGACGATTGCGGGTTTTGTCCCCGCCCCCGGCGCGGTGCCGGGAATGACGCCCGCGGGGGCCTGCAACGGCACCTATTCAACGGCGGGCTGCATGATCGCAGGCGTCGAGGCCGCGCGCGCGGCGCTGACGGCGATGGGGGCCACGGCCCCCGATATCGAGATCCCGGCGGCCAATGATCAGGCCGGATCGGGCCGTGCGATCTGGCTGGTTGAAGGCAAGGGCCGGGCCTGGCTCGATTTTGCCAATGACGTGACCTCCAAGGATATCCGGCTGGCGGCGCGCGAAAACTACGCCTCGGTCGAGCATATGAAGCGCTATACCACGCAAGGCATGGCCCCCGATCAGGGCAAGAACTCCAATATCGGGGCGCTGGCGCTGTTGGCCGATGCCACCGGCCGCGCCATTCCAGAGACCGGAACCACCACCTATCGCCCGCCCTTCGTGCCGGTGACCCTGGCCGCGATCGGGGCCGGTGGACACGGGAAATCCTTTGCGCCCCAACGCTTTACCACGTCGCATGCGGCGACGGTCGAACGCGGTGCGCCGATGATCGAGGCGGGGCTGTGGTATCGCCCGTCCTATTTCCCGCGTCCCGGCGAGAAAACCTGGCGGCAGTCCTGCGACCGGGAGGTCGCGATGGTGCGCGGCGCGGTCGGCATCTGCGATGTCTCGACGCTCGGCAAGATCGACATTCAGGGCCCCGATGCGGGCGAATTTCTCGATTTCGTCTATACCAACATGTTCTCCACGCTCAAGGTTGGCCGGGTCCGCTATGGGCTGATGCTGCGCGAGGATGGCCATGTCATGGATGACGGCACCACCGCGCGGCTGTCAGAGACGCATTTCGTGATGACGACGACCACCGCGGCGGCGGGCGAGGTCATGAAACACCTTGATTTCGTTCAGCAATGTCTGCGCCCAGATCTGAATGTGCGGTTCATTTCGGTGACCGAGCAATGGGCCCAGTTCAGCGTTGTCGGGCCAAAATCACGGGCGCTTTTGAACGGCCTTCTGGATGCACAGATCGACAATGACAGCTTTCCCTATATGGGCTGCGGCGCGGTTTCCGTCGCTGGTGTTGCGGCGCGGCTGTTCCGGATCTCGTTTTCCGGCGAACACGCCTATGAACTTGCGGTGCCGGCCCGCTACGGCGACGCGCTCTATCGCCAGTTGATCGCACAGGCCGAAACGCTTGGCGGGGGCGCGTATGGGATGGAGGCGCTCAATGTCATGCGGATCGAAAAGGGCTTCATCACGCATTCCGAAATTGACGGGCGGGTGACCGCGTTCGACATCGGAATGGACCGCATGATCTCGGCCAAGAAGATGTGCGTGGGCAAGCCCGCCGCGACCCGCGAAGGTTTGAAAGATGAGCAAAGACAAAGGCTTGTGGGGTTGAAGCCGGTGGGTGCGGTGAAACAGCTGACCGCCGGGGCGCATCTGTTCGACCAGGATGCCGAGACGATATTTGCCAATGATCAGGGCTATGTCACCTCGGTCGGGTTTTCGCCCGAACTGGGCACTTACATCGGTCTCGGCTTTCTGAAGAACGGACCGAACCGGATCGGCGAGGTGCTGCGCATGGTCGATCAGGTTCGGGGTATCGAGGCGCGGGTAGAGGTCTGTTCGCCCGTATTCATTGATCCGGAAGGGGAGAAACTGCGTGGGTGATCTTATCGCGAAAACGCCCTGCGACGGGCTGCTGCCGCTGGCCGTCGGCGGCGTGACATTGACCGAGGTGGTGCCCGAGGCGATCACCTCGATCATGCCTTATGACGGTCAGGAAAAACCGGCATCCGATCTGTTAAAATCCTTGTGTGGTATGGGGTTACCCAAACCCGGACGAAGCACGGGCCGGGGCGGCGCGCGCGTGGTCTGGACCGGTGCGGGACAGGCGATGGTGCTTGGCCCGCCGGTCGATGCCGGTCTTGGCCGCCATGCCGCGCTGAGCGATCAAAGCGACGCCTGGGCGGTTTTGCGGCTGGAGGGCGCGGGCGTCGCGGAGGTGCTGGCGCGGCTGACGCCGCTGGACCTGAACCCCGGTGTTTTCAAACGTGGTCATGCGGCGCGCAGCTTGCTCGGCCATATGAGCGCGGGAATTACCCGGGTCGGGGCCGACGCATTCGAGATCATGGTGTTCCGGTCGATGGCGAAAACGGCGGTGCATGAGTTGGAAGAAGCGATGAAAAGCGTCGCGGCACGGGTGGCTTTGGGCGGGTGACGTCGGAAAAAGTGACGCAAGTGTCATTTATTTGTGACGCATGTGTCACTTTTCTGGGTGATCAGGGGCGCGGTGATCAATTGAAGAGGCGGTCGCCCATCTGATCGATCAGCTGCTTTGCTTTTGCGACTGCGGCCTCTGCCGCCTGATCGGGATTGGAAAAGGTATCGGCCCGGATCAGGTGGTGGGATTTTTCAGAACCGCCGACCTCTTTCACGATCCGCGCGCCGAGGCGGTATTGGCCAGCCTCTTTCGCCGGTTCGGGATAGATGCGGAACCCGTCGTGGATTTCGGACTCGACCGCGCCGGCGTTTCCGCCGCCGCCGCCGAACAATCGTTTGAACAAGGACATGGACTCGCTCCCTTTATTTCTGCCTCAGGATAACGCCTGGATGTGGCAGTGTGAACACTGCCCTGCCTTCAGGAACGAAGCCGCGCATCGACGGGCCGCGGCGCGGCGATCCGACGGAAGTGAGGGGGTGCTTTATAGCAGCCAAGTGCATGTGGGATCAAAGCAGAGTGCCCAGCCTCACCAAATCGCCGGGCCCGGGGGCGGCCCGTCGATGCGCGGCGGCCTGCGGCCTTGTTCCGCGCGGACGCTGGGTGATGCCGGTCGTGTCGTTGATTGGCCATCGGTTTCGCGGTTCCTGCGGGCACGCAACCTACTGTATGCCGGGCGGTGGGCAAAATGCCCACCCTACCTTGCGCTTGTTCATCTGCGCCCAACTAACTTGAGCTCATCGATCGCGTCTTTGTTTCGAAAGGCATGATATTAGCCTTTTCGAATAGTTGATTGCGGAGTGTTTCAATGTCATTTCGGCACTGCTCGAGAAATGCGCCGTTCACGTCATCCTTCCATTTTGCACGCAGACCAGCGAACAAATCCTCGGCAGTTTCCGGGTGAGTTATCGTTCGCCTCTCTATTCCTATTTCGGGGCGTCCGTGCGCCAGAAGGTTACGAACCCTGCAGAGCTTGCTCAAAGTCTGCCAAGGTCTCTCTCCCCTGTCCAATCCAAGGCAGAGATGGCGATTGAGAAGTGCCAGTTTTTCCTGAAAGCTCGCTCTTTCTGGCCATCCGTCATCCAGGACGTGATTTCCCACGAAATTCAGGTAGGCCTCACTGGTGAAGGCGGAGAAGACGAGAGCCGCAAGCCAGTCGTGGAAAATTCCCGATGTATCGCCGGCAGATTGCTTTTTGGCGGCTTGCTTAGCGTGCCACTCAACCGCCGCCTCCAGATCATTGTGGATCAGGTGCCAGTATTCGACCTCTTCTTCAAATTCCTGGGGCAACTTTCCGAACCCGCTACTGATCCAGGAAACTCCGCAGCTTCCGCGACCGGCTCGGATGCTTGAGCTTCCTGAGCGCCTTGGCCTCGATCTGCCGGATCCGTTCCCGCGTCACCGAAAACTGCTGACCGACTTCTTCCAGCGTGTGATCCGTGTTCATCCCAATGCCAAAGCGCATCCGCAGAACCCGTTCTTCGCGCGGCGTCAGCGAGGCCAGCACCCGCGTCGTGGTTTCCTTCAGGTTTTCCTGAATGGCAGAATCGAGCGGCAGGACGGCGTTCTTGTCCTCGATGAAATCGCCAAGCTGCGAATCTTCTTCGTCGCCGATGGGCGTCTCCAGCGAAATCGGCTCCTTGGCGATCTTCATCACCTTGCGGACCTTTTCCAGCGGCATCTGCAGCTTTTCGGCCAATTCCTCGGGCGTCGGTTCGCGGCCGATTTCATGCAGCATCTGTCGGCCGGTGCGCACCAGTTTGTTGATCGTCTCGATCATATGCACCGGGATGCGGATGGTGCGGGCCTGATCGGCGATGGAGCGGGTGATCGCCTGACGGATCCACCATGTCGCATAGGTGGAGAATTTATAGCCGCGGCGGTATTCAAATTTATCCACCGCCTTCATCAGGCCAATATTGCCTTCCTGAATAAGATCAAGGAATTGCAGGCCCCGATTGGTGTATTTCTTGGCAATCGAGATCACCAGGCGCAGGTTGGCCTCGACCATTTCCTTCTTAGCCTGGCGGGCCTCTTTCTCGCCCTTCTGGACCTGTTGCACGATGCGGCGGAACTCGCTGATATCGAGGCCGACATATTGACCGACCTGCGCCATGTCCCCGCGCAGCGCCTCGACCTTGTCCAGCGACCGATCCAGCAGCGCGGCCCAGGCCCGGCCCGGTTTTTCGCGCATCCGGTCGATCCAGGTCGGGTCCAGCTCGTGGCCGCGATAGGCCTCGACAAATTCGCGCCGGTTGATGCGGGCCTGATCGGCCAGTTTCACCATGCCGCTGTCGATCGACATGACGCGGCGGTTGATGCCGTAGAGCTGATCGATCAGCGCCTCGATCCGGTTGTTATGCAGATGCAGCTCGTTGACCAGCTCGACAATCTCGGAGCGCAGCTTCTGATAGGAGGTTTCGGCCCCTTTCGAGAAACTGGAATCCTCGTTCAGGGTGGCGGAAATCCGGAGATCCTGCATTTCGCTGAGCTTGGCATAGTCGCGCGCAATGAGGTCGAGCGTTTCCAGAACCCGCGGTTTCAGCGCGGCCTCCATGGCCGCGAGGCTCATATTGGCCTGTTCGTCCTCGTCATCCTCATCATCGACGACAATCGGGTTGCCGTCGGCATCCAGTTCCTGGGTCTTTTCGGCCTGAGGGGCCTCGGTGGCGGCGACGGGTGCGGCGGCACCGGGTACCACGGGGGCGGCGACGACGCCGTCTTCCTCCATCGTGCTGCCGAAGGTGGCATCGAGATCGATCACGTCGCGCAGCAGGATCTCTTCGGCCAGCAATTCGTCGCGCCAGATGGTGATGGCCTGAAAGGTCAGCGGGCTTTCGCAGAGGCCCGCGATCATCGTGTTGCGGCCGGCCTCGATGCGTTTGGCGATGGCGATCTCGCCCTCGCGGCTGAGCAATTCGACGCTGCCCATTTCGCGCAGATACATGCGCACGGGATCATCGGTGCGGTCGAGCTTTTCGGTTTCGGTGGCCGAGACGGCAACCTCGCGTGAGCCCGAGGCCTCGACCAAATCGGTCGCGCCCTTTTCGCCGTCTTCCTCGGTTTCCTCATCCTCGATGATGTTGATGCCCATTTCGGACAGCATCGACATCACGTCCTCGATCTGTTCCGAGCTGACCTGTTCGGGGGGCAGAACGGTGTTGAGCTGATCGTAGGTGATGTAGCCTTTGACGCGGGCCTCGGCGATCATCTTTTTGACGGCGGTCTGGCTCATGTCGAGGCCGGTATCGCCCTCATCGCCATCGGGTTTACGATCGTCTGTGTCTTTGGCCATTCGGTATCCCCTTCGCGGCGAGGTGATTCGGCCCCCGCGTTAAACACATGTCTTAGCGCGAATCGGTGATTCGCACACCCGGATCAGCGGGTTTTCTTCACCCATGCCTGCCCATCTATCAAGTCCCGAAGATGTCGCGACAGGGCGGTTTCATCTTCGCCGCCTACAGACCCGTCGCCGGTCTTGGGCGCATCGGCCAGCTGGCGGGCATGCAGCGCGTGGTTGAGCCGCCAGTTCAGCCGGGCCTCATCGGTGTGGTCGAGATCTTCCAGCGCCTCGGACATTTCGTTCTGAACTCCGCGACGGGCGGACAGCTTGGCAAATTCTTCGGCCAGGCAATCGGCCGCTTTCTGAATGTCGCCGGGCGCGCGGATGCAGGGTGCGATGCGGACATGGCCAAGGTTCAGCAGGTTTTCAAGGGTTTGGGACAAATTTGATTGGATCAGTGCGGCTTGCAGGCCACCCGCGTCGCGTTCAGCCGTGGCCATCAGGAACCCCGCCAGCCGCGCGTGATCGGGGTTGTCGATGGTCATGCGGTCGAGCTGCGCTTCGAATTGATCAATCAGGACGGGGGTCACGCAGAGCGTGGCCAGGATCAGCGCGTGGCGCATATCGGTGTCGGACATCACGCCGGCGGCCATCGCCGAGGCGCGGGTTTCGGCCATCGGCGAGGAGGGGGCGTTGCGCCCCCACGGAGCCGCCCGGCCGCGCCCGTCATTTTGGCGCGGCGACCGGAAGAGCTGAAACCGCAGATCATTGAGCGCCTGTCCGTAATGCCGCCTGAGCGACGGATCCTTGATCTGGCCGATGGCAGTGCGCAGGGATTTGTCGAGGCCCGCGCGGCGTTCGGGGCTGTCGAACACGCGGCCCTCGGTTTCGCGCCGCCACAGAAGGCCCACCATCGGCTCGGCCCGGTTCAGCAGATCCTGCATCGCCTGGGCACCCTTGGCCTTGATCAGGTCATCGGGGTCCTGACCCTGCGGCATCAGGCAAAACCGCAGCGATTTGCCCGCCTCCAGCAGCGGCAGCGCCAGATCGATCAGACGCATCGCCGCCTGCAATCCGGCCTTGTCGCCATCGAGCGCCACCACCGGTTCATCCGAGATCCGCCACAGCATCTGCAGCTGGGTCTCGGTGATGGCGGTGCCAAGCGGGGCCACGGCGGCCCCGAACCCGGCCTGCACCAGCGCGATCACATCCATGTAGCCTTCGGCCACGATGAGCGGCGCGCCCTTGCCGGCCGCCTCGCGCGCGGGGCCGTGATTATAGAGAGCGCGGCCCTTGTCAAACAG
>CAXBGQ010000132.1:0-8518 GCA_963975135.1 uncultured Nioella sp.
GTCGATGAACGGTTCCGGCGCGTTCAGGATATCGGCCAGGCAAAACTCCGGCAGCTCGACATCACGATGCTTTTCGAGCAGCCAATCGCGGTGGCGGTCCAGATCCAGCACGCTCAGCTGCGCGCCAACAATGGGCAGATCGGACATCGGGCACCCCTCCCCTGTTCCCGGAAACTCAGGTCGGGGAAAGGATGCCACGGACTGAGTCAGAAGTCGAAGATATCGCCGAGGAAGGAAGACGCGCCTTTTCGCCTGCGGCCATGGCCATGACCACGGCCATCGTCGCGGTCCCGGCTGTCGTGTTTGTAGTCCTCCCGCCCGCGCGGCGCAGCGGCAGTGGGCGCCGAACGCTCGATGATCTTGTCCAACTCGCCCCGGTCCAGCCAGACGCCGCGACAGGTGGGGCAATAGTCGATCTCGACCCCATTGCGATCAGACATGACAAGTTGGGCTCCGTCCACCGGGCACTGCATCGGGCATTCCTCCGTTTTGGGGTTTAATCCTGAGTGTTCAGATAGGTTTGTGGTCGGCTCTGACAAGCGCCAAGGCCGGGAATTCCGAACGCTGCGCCGCGCGGGCGGGGTGATCAGGAATTTCAGCTTCGATCCGGGCAATTTCCGCAAAATATCAGCGACATTCCAGCGCAGGAGGGATTCCCCACTTGAACCTATAGTTGCTTGAGGTTGCAGATAGGTCCGGAAGGCTGGTCTGACCGGTTCAGCCGGGATATCGGGAGATGATTATGAAAAGAACACTGATGGCTGGCGGATTGCTGCTGGCGATGGCGACCATGGCACCGGCACAGGAAACAGCGCCGGTTATCGACGTGCTGAAACAGGCCTCTTGCGGCTGCTGCGGCGGCTGGGTTGTGGCCATGCAGGAGGCCGGATTTACCGTAAACGTGCAAAACGTCTCGGGCGATGAGCTCTACGCCGCCAAGGAAGCCTCCGGTTTTTCCGATGATCTCTGGGCCTGCCACACGGCCACGGTGGCGGGATACACGGTCGAAGGCCATGTGCCGGTCGCAGAGATCGAACGCCTGCTTGCGGAACGGCCCGAGGCGCTTGGCATCGCAACCCCCGGCATGCCCGTCGGGTCGCCGGGCATGGATTATGGCGACGACCGTCAGGCCTTCGACGTGATTCTGGTCGGCCTCGACCAGAGCCAGCAGATTTATGCATCCTATCCCGGCAACTGAGGCCGCCCGTCACAATGAGCATTGAAACCACCATCAGATCCGCATGCATCGGGGTCATAGGCAAGCCTGCGCAGCGCGGTCAGTTGGTGCCGCCGCAAGGCGGTTCCCGGCGGTCGGCCGCGGATGCGGTCTGCGCGGGCCGGGACGCGCCGTGAACCTTGCCGCCTTCGATCCGTTCGGACCGGCCCTGTCGCCGCTGGCGCTGGCGGCAATTGCCGGTCTGGTCTGGCTATACCTGCGCGGTGTGGGCCGTCCGCGGCTGATGCGCGAACGCGTTGGCCCCGTCCGGCACAGCCTGTTCGCGGCCGGTGCGGTGCTGTTGACCCTTGCCTTTGTCGGTCCGCTGGCGGGCGCGGCACCAAGGCTTTTTGCGGCGCATCAGGTTCAACATCTGATGATACGGCTGCTCGGGCCGCTGTTGATCGTTGTGGCGCATCCCTGGCCGGTCCTGCGCGCCGGGCTGCCGCGCGGGATGCGGCACGGGCTCGGGCGGATTGGCGACCGTCCGGCGTGGAAATTCGTGGCGCGGATTCTGGCCCGCCTCGATGTCAGCTTCTTTCTGCTGATCGCCGCGCTCTATTTCTGGCAGCTGCCCGCGCTGCACAACGCAGCCCTCACCATGCCGCCGCTGGCGCTCGCGGCGCATGGCGGCATGGCACTGGCGGGGATCAATTTTTTTGCCGTCGTTCTCGACCGGCGCGATGCGCCCGAAGGTGCCATCCAAAGTCTGCGCCTGTTGGCGCTCGTCGGCGTGATCGTTTCGAACATCCTGCTCGGCTCGCTCACGACGATGAAAGAAATCGTGCTCTATACCGCCTATGACACCGCCGGGCGGCTTTGGAATTTCGCGCCGCTGGTCGATGAGACCTTCGGCGGCTACACGATCTGGGTGCCGTCGTCCTTCGTCATCATCGCGGCCATCATGCTGGTCTTCAACGGCTGGAACAAGGCCGAGGTCCGGCGCTGGAACGCGCGCCACATCTGGAGCGGTTCGAACGCCGCCGCGCTCGAATTTCCGGAAACTGCCCATGAGCTGCGCCTCAAGGTGGCGGAACCCAACCGTCGCATGGGCCGGACGCTGGCGCTGATTTCGGCCGCGATGTTCGCGACCGTGATGATCACCGGCATCACAATCATCTACGCGTTCTGACTGCCGCGTCGGTTCGGCACCCTGGCTATCGTCCGGTCTGGATCTGATCGGCGATCTGAGACGCCCATTCGCCGATCACGGGAATGAAATCAATCTGGCTCAGCGAATAGACCACGACCGAGACCAGAAACGAGGCCCCCACGACAGTGCCGAAGCCAAAGGCCAGCCCGCGCGCGAAATTGAACGCCAGAAGCCGCGGGATGGAGTTCTGCACCCGGATGAAGCGATGCGCGTTCAGCATCGCCACTTCCTCGCGCAAGCGGCGCATTTCCTCGTTCAAATCGTCGCTCATGCCAAAACCTCCACCATTGCCCGCACTTTTTCCGCATCGGTCACGAACCGCCCGCCCGGCGGGTCGAAATCCGAAAACGCGCGCGGGCCATCGGCCGGCGACTGGCAGGCGGCATGCACCTCGGTCACGCCCGTCGCCCGGACCAACTCCGCCACGTTGTCAGCCTCCAGCCCGCATCCCGGCATCACGCTGATGCGGCCATCGGCGCGTGCCACCAGCGCGCGGATCATATCCGCCCCGCGCGGGGCCGCCGTCGCCGCGCCCGAGGTCAGCACCCGCTCAAATCCCAGATCAATCGCCTGGTCCAGCGCCGCGACCGGGTCCGGCACCACATCAAGGACCCGGTGCAGCGTTGCGGGCATCGGTCCCGCCGGCTCCAGCAAGCGGCCAAGCACCGCCAATTCGAGCCCGCCATCCGCGCCCTGAGCCCCCAGAACCACGCCCGCGAGCCTCGCCTCGCGTGCGGTAACGATATCGGCGCACATGATGTTCACCTCATCGGAGGTAAAGTGAAACAGCCCGCACCGGGGGCGGATCATCGCATAAGCGTCAATGTCCAATCGGGCCACGGCCCGCATCATCCCGCATGAGGGTGTCAGCCCGCCCTCGGAGAGGGCCGCACACAGCTCCACCCGGTCCGCCCCGCCATCCAGCGCGGCCTCGGCTCCCGCCAGGGTATCGACGCAGACCTCCAGCCCGGTTTTGGTCAAAACGCCTCGACCACGTCATACATCACCGGCTCAAAGCTTTTGCACAGCTCGTTGATGGCCCGGTTTCGTTTGCGCATCTCGTCGCTGCGCAGCATGGCCTGAAAATCCTCGCGCCGGGTCCATTGCGAATAATTGGCCACCCGGGTCTGGGCGTCGTTCACATGCAGACCGGCGGCGATAAATCCCGGCTGGTGCGAGATGAAATCGGCATAGGCCGCCGTCAGAGCATCCAGCAGATCCTGACAGGTTCCGGGCGTGGTTTCGAATGTGGTGATCACCGTTTGCAGGGCGGCACCCTTCTGGATATGCGGCATCTGGATCTCCCCTTGATGTGGCTTGCAGCCTAGCAAGCACACCCGCCGCCCGCCAGACCTAGCAAACCACGCCCCCGTGGCCTTCAACCGGTAAACTGGCTGCGCAGCGCCTGATACACCACCGCCGTCGCGGCATTGGCAAGATTGAGCGACCGGATATGCGGGCTGATCATCGGCAGGTGAAAGGTGCGATCCTCGAACCCGTCCAGAATTTCCGGAGCCAGCCCCTTGGTCTCACGGACAAAAACCAGATAGGCATCGGGCGGGTAATCAGGCTCATAAACCGATTGCGCGCCGTGTTCTTCAAAGAAAAACAGCTGCGCGCGGGCGGGGGCGCGGGCGGCCAGAAATGCGGGCCAGCTGTCATATTCGCTCAAGCGGACATGTTTCCAGTAATCCAGCCCGGCCCGGCGCACGGCCTTGTCGTCAATGGAAAACCCGTAGGGCCGGATCAGGATCAGCTCAAGATCCAACGCCACGCAGGTGCGCCCGATGGTGCCGGTATTTCCGGGAATCTCGGGCGCGACCAGCACCAGTTTCATACGTGATTTCGACATGGCGGCGGCGTCCCTCGGGCATGGCTGTGCCCGCTCTACACCAATGCGCCGGGATTGAAACCCGTGGCCTCAGCCATATTCCGCGATCCAGGCCGCGTGCAGATCGGCGTAGCTCTGATTGTCGTCGGGGATCGAAATGCCGCGTGTGATCATTTCGGCCTCGAAAACACCCAAGCGGTCGATCTGGTTGGCGCGCCGATTGCGCCCGCCGGTAAGGGCGCGACTATACGTGTTGTTATATCCCCGCGTCAGGCGGTTGTCATTGAAACGCCTGACCCTTTCCTGCAGGACCGCGCGCCAGCTCTCATCGCGGTTCGGGTTCAGCAATGAATACAAGGCCGTGTCAGCAGGATCCTCCATCATATCGGAGAGCTGCACGTCGACATAGCCGCTCAAACCGATGACCTCCGTCTGCACGACAGCCACGGCCGCGAGGCCAAGGCCAACGACCCCGGCCATGAGCACGGTCATATCAACGGTAGTGGCACCGCTTTCGCTGCGGCAGAAAGTATAAACGTTCATGTTGAGCATTGGAGCCCTCCAGGGAAACAGTTTCACGAAAATCATACTATTGTTGAAATGAGGAATAATTGTGGTTGCAAATTGGTGTTTTTAATTGCTCCAAAATGAAGGATTTTTCCGCGTTAGGAATGTATTAACCAAATTAGCGGAATCTTAACTCTGTAATGCGCTGGATCTTCCCCCTCCTGCTGGCATTGGTTGGCATGGGCGCGCCCGCGGTTCAGGCAGGGCCGTGGGCGCGCGCGCCCGGCGAGGGATTTCTGTCCTTTTCGCAAAACATGTCGACAAGCGCCGAGGCGCTGGCCTCTGGCACGGAACAAATAAGCGCCTATTCCTCGATCTATGCTGAATTGGGGCTGGGGCGGCGATTGACGCTTGGGCTTGATTTCGGCCGCGGCGAATTTACCGACGAGGCCATTTTATTTCTGCGCCGCACCCTGACACGGCCGGATGCGCGGATTCAGGTGGGCGTTGATCTCGGCTATGGCGAACGTCGTGTGGACGTTTTGGGCGAAAGCCAATTGGCGCGTATCGGCCTGTCCGTCGGACGCGGCTTTGATGCTGCGGCGCTGGATTGGCTGCCGATGGGGATGACCGGCGGGTGGGTCGGGCTTGATGCGATTGCCGTCTATGACCTGACCCGCGATGAACGGCGCTGGAAGGTTGAGGCCACGGTCGGCCTGCGCCCGACCGAACGGGTGTCGCTGATGCTGCAAGTCATCGCCGAGGAATGGCCAGGGGCAGAGGTCAGTTTTGGTCTGAACCCGTCGGTGGTGTTCCAGATCCGCGAGGGCACCTCGATCGAACTGGGCGCGCGCACCAGCTTGGGGGATGATCCGCGGATCGGCCTCGAACTGGGGCTGTGGCACCAGTTTTGATCCGCGCATCGGCCATTTTCCGTGGGCCACGGGCTTGGACGAATGGTTATGTTCATAAAAAACGCCCGCCATGTTATTGCCGATAAGGCAAGGAGGCGCGGAGATGTCAGAGGCCAGGCCAAACCTGTTGGAAACCGGCGAAACATCGCGGTCGCTGGCGCAGCATCTTTTGCGCTCGGCCCGGCATGGTGCGCTTGGTGTCCTCTGTCCCGACACCCAAACACCCCATGTGACCCGGGTTTGTGTGGGCACCGCGCCCGATGGCATGCCGGTCACGCTGGTTTCGGAGATTTCGCTGCACACCGACGCGCTGCGCAAAAACCCGGCCTGCTCGCTTCTGGTTGGGGAACCGGGCGGGCGCGGCAACCCGTTGACGCATCCGCGTCTGACATTGCAGTGTTCGGCCCGGTGCGCCGATAAGGACGCCCTGAAGCAGCTGTTCCTTTCGCAACACCCGAAGGCCACGCTCTACTATGATTTCAGCGACTTCATCATGATGCGGCTGGAGGTTCTGGCGGCGCATCTGAATGGCGGTTTTGGCAAGGCCTACAGGCTTGCGCCCGGCGACCTGGACGTCGGGCAGACCGCGCCCACGCATCCATAAGCTGCATTGCCAAAGCCCCCTGAACCCGTCACCATTGCGTAACAGCCCCATTTCAGAGGCAGGCGTGCGCTTATGTCAGACCCGCAGATTGACCCCGACCTTGTTGGCATCTGGATCATCCCCGGCGAGCCCGCAACCTTCGAGGTCGGCCCCGATGGCGGCTATCATATTGCCGAAGCGGCGGCGAATTTTTCCTTCTTTCGCGGTGGCCAGTTCCTGAAATGGGGCAATACCGAGCTGGAACGGATCCTGGGCAGCGGTGACCGGATCGAGGGCGTCTGGCGGGCGCGCGACAATGGCGATGAATGGTATTTCCGCCCCGATGGCAGCTACACGCTGCATTGGCCCGATGGCGAGGAGGCGCATGGCATCTGGGCGGTGCAGGAGGATGGCGCGAAATTATGGACGCGCGAGGAATTGGGGCGGATCGACACCACAGGTGCCGAGGTCAGCTTTCACCTGCATTCCGGCACTCCCATTCGCTATGGCTACACGGTCGATGAAAAGAAATGGACCCTGATGAATCCTGAAACCTGGGTCGTGCTGGTCGAATATCACCGGCCCTGAACAAAAAACGGCGGCCCACAGATCATGCGGGCCGCCGCCTGTTTTCTCAGCCCCTCAGACCGTGTCGGCGCGCGCCGTCAATTGCACCGATCCATGCACCGGCTGCGACCAGTTCACCCGGATCGACCCGCGCCCAACGCCGATGCGCGTGGTGCAATAGGGCATCGTGTAGACGGCCACATTGGACGGTGATCGCACCGCACCCTCGGGTTGCACCGAAACCGCCACGCGGGCCTCACAATCGAAGGGCAGGTAATTGCGCAGGTCGACCTCCCAGGTGGCCGTATCCGAGGCTTCCGTGACTTTCACCGTGACCGGATTTTGCGCATTCTTGGCAACCCCGTGATAAACATTTCCGGTCATCAGGAAATTGCGCGCCCGGCTGTTATCCAAAGGCGCAATGCTGTCATCCACCCCTTCGGCGGCATCCAGTGCAGTGCCGTTCAGGTGCTTGAAAACATTGTCGCAGATCGACAACCCATTGATGTAGTGATCCGGGCCATAGGGTTTGATCTGAATGAAATTCGACCAGTTTGCGATACCATTGGCGGTAAAGATATTGGCGTTGATCGTCAGCCCGCCAAAGGAAAACTCACCCGACATTTCAGGGGAGGCGTCATGTTCATTGCCCCATTCGATGAAACTGTTGTCGATGTAGTTTCCGGTGATCGTGGTTTTGACATTGGTGTTGGTCAGCACGATCCCGGCGGTAATCAACCCGTTTGGCTCGCTGTCACCCTGGAACCAGTGGTTGCCTGTTATCAAATTGCCATTCCCGCCAAAGACGCCGAAATGCTTGAACTTGACCGACCGGTTATTGCGGATCTTCACATCGTTGGAATTGGTGTTGAAGGCAATCGTGGTGCGGTCCTGTACGCGCAGGGTCTGCTCGCTTGACAAAAACTGGTTGCGATCCAACAGCATGCCCGCGCACCCGCCATCGATCGAGGTGATACCGCGATCCTTGGGGCCGGTGAAAAAGCAATCTCTGACATGGAAGATCAGGCCATCGGTCGGCAGCATGATGGCGCTGGCCCGCCCGGCGCAGACAAATTCAACCTTCGAGATTGAAAAGCGCTGCAATTGCTCGAAGCCGGAAAAATCGAGGATGTATTTGAACCGGGTGAACGTATAGCTCTGACTGCTCGGCGGAACACCGAGCGGGCTGGACAGAAAGACCCGGCCCGCCGCGACATTGATGGCGCGCACATAGATCTCGCGGCCCACGCCCTGATTGGCGGTGACCAGCGATCCGATCGGGATCGAGTCGGCATTGGTCACATTGTCCAGCCGGTCGGGGTTCGACGCCGACCAGGTTGCGTTGCGCGTGACAACGGTGTCATCCCAGTTCGGGCTGTCGACAACACTGAATTGTCCGTTCTGGATGCTGCGTTGGTTGGCGTAGGTGTTCTTGTTGCCGACAATCGCCTGCATGTCGATCGGCGCATCCAGCAACACACGCCGCCCGCCCAGATCGAACACATCGTGATCGCCGTTGTTCAACATGGCCTGAAAGCCCTTCTTGAACCCCTGAACCTCGTCGCCACCAAAGGCATCGGCATAGCTTGGCAGGTCGAAATTATTGGTCAGAACCAGCCGCGCGCCATCGGGCATCGACAGATCGCCCTGGAACCGCACCGGGCTTTGCATCGTCAGGTTCGAGGCAATGCGATAGGTGCCCTCGGACACCAGAACCTCACGCCCATCCGCGGCCGCATCGGCGGCG
>CAXBGQ010000133.1:0-8463 GCA_963975135.1 uncultured Nioella sp.
AATGAAGAGGCCTATCTGTTTCAGAAATTCATCCGCGAGGGGTTTCGGCACAACAATGTCGATCACTGCACGCGGCTCTGCCATGCGTCCTCGGTTGCGGCGCTGATCGAGAATGTCGGCTCGGGCGCGGTGACGGCCACGTTCAATCAGGTCGAAAACGCCGATGTGGCGATTGTGATTGGCGCGAACCCGATCGAGAACCACCCCGTTGCCGCGACCTATTTCAAGCAATTCACCAAGCGCGGTGGCAAGCTGATTGTGATGGACCCGCGCGGCGTGGGGCTGCGCCGTTATGCAACCCATATGCTGCAATTCCGCCCCGGCGCGGATGTGTCGATGCTGAACGCGATTTGCCATGTGATCGTGGAGGAGGGCCTTTACGATCAGCAATATATCGACGCCTATACCGAGAACTGGGAGGCCGAGAAGGCGCATCTGGCCGATTTCAGCCCGGAAAAGATGCAAGGCATCTGCGGCATCGCACCCGATCAGATCCGCGAGGTTGCGCGGCTTTTTGCGACCTCCAAGGCGGGGATGATTTTCTGGGGCATGGGCGTTTCCCAGCATATCCACGGCACCGATAATTCACGCTGTCTGATCAGTCTCGCCTTGATGTGCGGCCATGTCGGACGGCCGGGCACCGGCCTGCATCCGCTGCGCGGGCAGAACAATGTGCAGGGCGCGTCCGATGCCGGGCTGGTGCCGATGTTCCTGCCTGATTACCAGAGCGTCACCGATGACAAGGTGCGCAAGAGCTTCACCGATGCCTGGGGGTCGGAGGATTTTTCGGCTGAGAAGGGCCTGACGGTGACCGAGATTGTCGATGCGGTGTATGCGGGCGATATCAAGGGCATGTATATCCAGGGCGAAAACCCGGCCATGTCGGACCCCGATGTCGATCACGCCCGTGAGGCATTCGCCAAGCTGGAGCATCTGGTGGTGCAGGATATTTTCCTGACCGAGACCGCCAATTTCGCGGATGTGATCCTGCCCGCATCAACGCTGTATGAGAAATCAGGCACCGTCAGCAATACCAACCGGCAGGTGCAAATGGTGCGCCCCGCCGTGGCCCCGCCCGGCGAGGCGCGCGAGGATTGGGCGGTGACCGTGGAGCTGGCGCAGCGGATCGGGCTGAACTGGGATTATACCCACCCGAGCCAGATCTTTGCCGAGATGAAGCTGAACATGAAAAGCCTCGACAATATCACCTGGGAGCGGCTGGAAACGGAAACCGTGACCTATCCGTCGCTGTCGCCCACCGATCCCGGTCAGGCGGTGGTGTTCGGCGATGGCTTCCCCCGCCCCGATGGCCGCGCGAAATTTACGCCTGCATCCGTCATTGCGCCCGACGAAGCCCCCGATGCCGAGTATCCGATGATCCTGACCACGGGACGGCAGTTGGAGCATTGGCATACCGGGTCGATGACGCGGCGGTCAAAAGTGCTGGATGCGGTGGAACCTGAGGCCAATTGCTCGCTCAACCCGCGCACGCTGAAGCTGATGGGGGTTGAGCCGGGGCAGTTGATCCGTTTGACCACCCGGCGCGGATCGATCGAGATCATGGCGCGGGCCGACCGGGCGATTGCCGAGGATATGGTGTTTGTGCCCTTCGCCTATGTCGAGGCGGCGGCCAATGTCCTGACCAACCCGGCGGTGGATCCTTACGGCAAGATCCCCGAGTTCAAGTTTGCCGCCGTGAGGGTGGAGAAAATCGTGCAGGTCGCGGCGGAATAGGGTCAGATACCGAGGCTGCTGCGGATGAGCGGCAACATGGCGGCGGCAACAAGGCCGACGCCCGCGCCAATAATCAGCCGTGTCCCCGTGGGGCCGAGGCCGGGGCTGATCACGCCCAATATGGCGCAGACAATCGCGTAAAATCCGAGTGTTACAGGGTCCATGGGCGCAGAATAGCACAGAAACGGTCGAAAATCAGCGGATTTTTGGCAGGTCGCACCCATTGAACGCACCGGCGCGGACGGGCACTATGCGGGGATGCAGATCGATCCCGCCCGGTTCCTTGCCGATCTTCACCAGTTGCGCAGCTTTGGGGCTTCGGGCCCTGGCGTCATGCGGCGTGCCTTTTCGGCCCCCGATATTGCGGCGCGCGAATGGTTGACGGGGCAGATCGGGGCCGCTGGGCTGACCGCCCATGTCGATCCGGCGGGCAATGTATTCGGGTTGGCCGAAGGGCGCGGGGTGCTTATTGGCTCGCATAGCGACACCCAACCCGAAGGCGGCTGGCTGGATGGGGCCTATGGCGTGATCGCGGGGCTGGAGATTGCGCGGGCGGCGGTCGAAGCTGGCGGAGCTGCCATTTCGATGGTCAGCTTTCAGGATGAGGAGGGGCGCTTTGGCGCGCTGACGGGCAGCGATATCTGGTCAGGGCGGATGACACTGGCCGAGGCGGATGGGTTATCCGATACCGATGGGCTGCGGTTTGGCACCGCGCGGCAGGGTCTGGCGCATCTGATGGCATCGGATTTCGTCGATCCCGCCCGGTTCAGCGGATTTCTTGAGATGCATATCGAACAGGGGCCGGTGCTGGATTTGGCGGGGGAAGCGGTGGGGGTCGTGACATCGATCGTGGGGCTGCGGCAGGTGCAGGTGACGATCCGGGGCCAGCAGAACCACGCCGGCACCACGCCGATGACGATGCGCCGGGACGCGTTTCAGGGGGCCGCGCGGGTGGCGGTGATGCTGGCGGAGCGGATGGAAAATGTGGTGACGCCGCAATCCGTCTGGACCATCGGGCATATCCGGGTGCATCCCAACGCGTCCTCGATCGTGCCGGGGCAGGCGGTGTTCACCATCCAGTGGCGCGATGGCGAGGCCGACCGGCTGGACCGGATGCAGGCGGTGATTGCGGGCGTTCTGGACGATGTCGCGGCAGAGACGGGGGTGGGTGTGCAATCTGAGGCGTTGCGCAACGATCTGGTGCCGGTGCCGATGGATGCGCGGCTACAGGCGGCGTTGCGGGACGCGGCAGAGATGCACGCGCCGGGGCGCTGGCGGTCGATGCCGTCGGGCGCTTTGCATGACGCCTCGAACGTGTCGCATTTGATGCCTGTGGGGATGCTTTTTGTGCCGTCCATCGGCGGCATCAGCCATGATCTTGCTGAGGATACCGCCGAGGCGGATCTGGTGACGGGGCTGCGCGTGTTGGCCGAGGCGGCGGGGCGGTTGGGCTAAAGGCCGCTTGGCGGACGAAGCCCTAATTCGCGGCAAGTGCACCGAAGGACGCTTTTTGGCGCTTTGCGATCAGCCACAGGTTTGAACTACGCAACAAAAAAACCCGCTCTCATTTCAGCCGGAGACACACCTGCCTGGTCCGACACCTTCGAGGTCACGTTAGCTACTTTGAGAATTTAGCCAATCAATCACCGCTTGCGTCACGCGCCGGGTCTGTGCGCTGTTTCCTTGCTGGATGAAATACCCGTGTGTTGGTTTGATCTCTTCATCAAACAGCCGAACAACGCGGCCTTCCCTCAGATCCTGATCGATCAACGGCAGCCATCCCACAATCGCGCCCTGACCTTCGGCGGCACCGCGTAGTAGAATGTTGGCATCTTCAAACACCGGGCCTTGAAGCGGGCCATCGAGATGGACCTCCATCGCGGCAAACCAGTCGAGCCAGCCCCAATGGTCTCTTTGATGCAAAATGGGATTGCTCTGCAGGTCCCGAGGCCCCTCTACCTTGCCATGTTGAGCGATATACGCTTTGCTGGCAATTGCGACAGGACGCAGTTCAAGAAGCTTGAGTGACTGCGCCGGCATCTCTGCTATGCGTTCCCAGCTGATGACGATATCTGCGTAGGATTGATCGCCGATACGCGGGCGGTATGACGGCACCACCTGCAACTCGATATCAGGAAGCTTTTCCCACAAGTCGCTGATCCGTGGCATCAGCCAGCGCGCGGTAAAGATCGGACCCGCCGCAAGGCGCACCACATTGCGCGATGAGCGTTGCAAGGCGCTGATGGTATCATCCAGCATCCCGAAGGCCTTGGCCGTCGTCTCCGCCAACCGCTTGCCATCTTCGGTCAAGGCAACTTCGCGCGCCCTGCGGTCGAACAGTTTGAGCCCTAGGTGATCTTCGAGGCCACGGATGTGGTGACTGATTGCGGTGGGTGTGACGGCGAGAGCTTCTGCTGCCGCGCGAAAACTGCCCTTTCGAGCGGCGGCATCAAAGGCACGTAGGGCGGCAAGGGAAAGCTGCATGTCAATCCGTCAGATGAGTTCAGCTCATCAACCACTGAGAAATGACCATTTGTAAATGGGGTTTCGCGATGAAACGCTGCGGTATGGCAAAGTTGAACTCATGAGATCATGTCAGAAAAGACAAAACGGCGTGGCCGAAGGCAACGCCTGAACCAAGTGAATGAACCTGAAATCAGCCCACCGGTCTGGCCGGGGGTGGTTGGGGGGCGTCTGAAACCTCTGTCCGCACAAGAGGTTACTCTGATCGAGGACGCCGTGTTTTCGCTGCTGGAAACGCTGGGCCTCAGTCAGGCCATACCTTCGATGATCGAGAAAGTGACGCAAGCGGGCGGGCGGATGACCGGTGACGGGCGTCTGTTGTTTCCGCGTGATCTTGTGCAACAGGCGATAACGGATGCCAAACGAGGCTTTGCCCTTTGCGGGCAATCCCCTGATCACGACCTTCTGATTGAAGGCGCGCGGGTTCATATGTCGACAGGTGGGGCGGCACCCGGGGTGTTCGATCTTGAGACCGGTGAATACCGCGATTCAAGCCTCATGGATCTTTACGATGCGGCGCGCATTGTCGATCAGATGGACAACATCCACCATTTCAGCCGATCCGTGGTGGCTCGCGATATCGAAGACAATGCGGTGATGGATATAAACACCGCCTATGCCAGCCTGATGGGCACGTCCAAACACGTGTCGATCTCGATCAGCGATCCGGCCAATGTTCCCGCCATCGCCAATTTATGTTACCGCATCGCAGGCGGTGAGGCGGCCTTTCGCGCGCGTCCGTGTCTGACGGTGATGGTGTGTCATGTCGTCCCGCCGATGCGCTTTGCCGAGGAAGCCTGCGAGGTGCTGGAGGCCGCGATCAATGCAGGCTTTCCAGTGCAGTTGATCAGTGCCGGACAGGCCGGGGCAACCAGCCCCGCCACCATTGCCGGATCGCTTGTGCAGGCCGTCGCTGAAACCCTTGCGGGGCTGGTTTTCGCGCGACTCGTGGCCCCGGAGGTCAAGGCGATCTTTGCCCCCAAACCACTGGTGGCTGACCTGCGCACCGGATCGATGTGCGGCGGCGGCGGAGAGCAAGCCATTTTGATGGCCGGTGCTGCCCAGATGGGCCGGCATTTCGATTTGCCGACCTCCTCCATTGCGGGCATCACCGACGCGAAATGTCTTGATGCGCAATATGGGGCCGAGAAATCTCTGGCTGTGGCGATGGCCGCCCATGCCGGGTCCAACATCGTCACGCAGGCCGCCGGAATGCAGGCCAGCCTTTTGGGGGTTAGTCACGCCGCGTATGTCAGCGACAATGATCTGCTGGGCAACATCCTGCGCACCATCCGCGGCGTTGAGGCGACGCCTGAAAATATCGCCGCAGATGTGATCGCCAATGTGTGTCGCGGTGAAGGGCATTATCTGGGGGAACAGCATACATTCAGCCGGATGAAGTCAGACTATTTTTACCCGGATATCGGAGACCGGCGAACGCCGCGTGAATGGCAGGAAGATGGATCGAAACCGGTTGGGGATGTGGCGCGCGTGAAGGCGCGTGAAATTCTGGACAGCCATTTTCCGGCGCATATCTCAGACGAGCTTGATCATGCCTTGCGCAGCGAATTCGACATTCGCCTGACGCGTGCCCAGATCGGGAGGTCCGCATGAAAAACAGCCATCTTAGCGAAGACGCACGGGCCAATTTGCCGGGCGGGGTCAGCCACGAGCTACGCTATCGCGAGCCGCATCCCGTTTTCATCGCCCGCGCGCGGGGGGCTGAAAAATGGGATGTCGAAGGGCAACGCTTCATTGATTTCAAAATGGGGTCGGCCAGTCAGATGCTGGGACATTGTCACCCGGCAGTTGTCGAAGCCATTCAGAAACAGGCCGAGGTTTCGATATTCTCGGCCGATTGCCACGCGTCCGAGATCGAATGGGCGGCATGGGTCAATCGGCTGTTCCCATGCGCTGAACGCACCAGGTTCACGGCATCAGGCACAGAGGCCACGATGCTGGCACTGCGTCTGGGGCGCGCTTGGTCGGGCAAGGATCACATATTGCGCATCGACGGGCATTTTCACGGCTGGCACGACCATGCCTTGAAGGGCGCGAAACCGGGGGACGCGCGGGCCAATTCCTTGGGCATCCCTGCGGCACTGGATGAGTTTATCCATGTCTGCGCCGCCGATCCGCAGGCAATGGAAAGCGCGCTACAGGATGATCGCATCGGCACCGTAATTGTCGAGGCGTCCGGTGCCAATTATGGCTGCGTGCCGTTGCCGACCGATACGCTGCGTGGATTGCATGACATGGCGCGCAAGGCCGGTGTGGTGCTGATCTTCGATGAGATCATCACAGGATTTCGCTGGTCCCCGGGCGGGCGGCAGGCACGCGATGGAATTGTCCCCGACCTGACCACCCTGGCCAAGATCGTCACCGGCGGGCTGCCTGGTGGGGCAGTTTGCGGGCGGGCGGACATCATGGTGTTGATGAACAACACCACGCAGCGCGGCGGCTTTGCCCCCGCCGTCAGCCACAAGGGCACCTTCAACGGCGCACCGCTTGTCGCGGCGGCGGCCTGTGCGGCCATGCCCCTGTTGGCGACCGGCGGCGTTCAGGCGCATGCCGATGCCATGGCTGACCGGATGCGCGCGGGCATGAACGCAAGCATGGAGGCTGCGGGCATCAAGGGCCTGGCCTATGGCGACAGTTCCGGTTTTCACCTGCATTTCGGACGCGACAACCTGAATGGCCTCACCCCCGCCGAGATCCGAGGGCTGCCGAAGGCTCAGGTCAAAGCGTATCGCGACGGGATGTTGGCGCGTGGCGTGGATATGATGGCCTACACGTCCGGTCTGACCTCGGCGGCGCATACGCCTGCGTTGATTGATGAAGCACTTGATGCATTCCGCGAAACTCTGGCCGACATGATACGCGACGGGGTGCTGGGATGACTTTGCCCGGACATGTACGCACTGTTGTGATCGGCGGCGGCGTCATCGGCTGCTCGATCGCCTATCACCTTGCCCGCGAAGGGCGCAAAGACATCGTTGTGCTAGAACGATCCAGGCTTACGTCCGGCACCACATGGCATGCCGCCGGGCTTGTGCGGCGGCTCAGACCTTCGGCAACGCTCACCAGGCTTATCGATTACTCCATCGATCTTTATGGCGATTTGCAGCGTGAGACCGGACAAGCAACCGGCTGGGTTCAAACCGGCTCGCTGACACTGGCCACAAACGAGGATCGGCTGACCAATATCAAACGGCAGGTGTCACTGGGCCGGGCCTTTGGGCTTGAAGCGGAAATTGTCGATGCGGCGCGTGCCAGGGAATTATGGCCGCTGATCGAAACGGATGATGTCATAGGCGCGGTCTGGTCACCTGCTGACGGGCGGGTGAACCCCTCGGATGTGGCGCTGGCGCTGTCCAAAGGTGCCAGAGCGCGTGGCGTTCAGATTTTTGAGAATTCGCGCGTCACGGGTTTGCAAAAGGCAAAGGGCCGCATCTCTGGCGTCCAGATCGGTGACCATGTGATCCAAGCCGATGAGGTGGTGATCGCCTGTGGGCTGTGGTCGCGTGAAGTGGCGGCAATGGCGGGCGCTCATATGCCGCTTTATGCCTGCGAGCATTTCTACATGCTGACCAAACCGTTGCCCGAGGTGCAGGCGCTTGGCAAAGGCGCGCATCTGCCAACACTCAATGATCAGGATGCGTTTTTATATGCGCGTGATGATGTCGAAGGGCTGTTGGTTGGCTCGTTTGAACCTCATGCCAAAGGCCTGCCACTGGATCGCCTTCCGGCGGATTTCAGCTTTGACCTGCTGGACGAAGACTGGGATCACTTCATGCCGATGATGGAAAACGCCCTTCGCCGTATTCCGGCACTTGAGCGGGCCGAGGTGCGGATGCTGCTGAACGGGCCGGAAAGCTTTACCGCAGACAGCCAGTTCATGCTTGGCGAAAGCCCCGAGGTTCCGGGGCTTTTCCTGATGGGCGGAATGAATTCAACCGGGATCGCCTTGGCCGGTGGGGCCGGAAAGGCGATGGCTGAATGGATCATTGCGGGCGAGCCGACGATGGAGTTGAACGAGGCCGATATCCGGCGTTTCAGCCCTGAGATGAATGTGCTGGGGGCTCTGGAGGCGCGCATTCCCGAAGTGCTGGGCCGCCATTATGACAACCCTTATCCGGGGCGGGCCATGGAAACCGCTCGGGGACAGCGCCGATCCCCCATTCATGCGGGCCTTGTAGCGGCAGG
>CAXBGQ010000134.1:0-8412 GCA_963975135.1 uncultured Nioella sp.
CGCGCGGCATCGGCAACGGTATTTCGCTGATCATCTTTGTCGGCATCATCGCCGAGCTGCCCGGCGCGCTGGCGCAGTTCTTTGAAAGCGGCCGGACGGGTGCGATCTCGGCCCCGGCGACGCTTGGTATCATCGCGATGCTGCTGGTGACGCTGACATTCGTGGTGTTCATGGAGCGATCTCTGCGCAAGATCCACATCCAGTATCCGCGCCGCCAGGTTGGCATGAAGGTCTATGATGGCGGCTCCAGCCATCTGCCGGTCAAGGTGAACCCCGCGGGCGTGATCCCGGCGATTTTCGCCTCTTCGCTGCTGCTGTTGCCGACAACGATCAGCACGTTTTCCGGGGCCAATGCCGGGCCGGTGATGACCTGGATCCTGACCCTGTTCGGGCCCGGTCAGCCGCTCTATCTGATTTTCTACACCGGCATGATTGTCTTTTTCACCTATTTCTACACGCTCAACGTGTCGTTCAAGGTAGATGACGTGGCCGATAATCTGAAAAGCCAGAACGGCTTTATCCCCGGTATCCGCCCCGGCCCCAAGACGGCCGAATACCTGGAATACGTGGTCAACCGCGTCCTCGTCCTCGGCTCGGGCTACCTGGCGCTGGTGGTGTTGCTGCCCGAGATGATCCGCACGCAATTGTCGATCACCGCCTTTTTCGGCGGCACCTCGATCCTGATCATCGTTTCGGTCGGCATGGATACGGTGCAACAGGTGCAAAGCCATCTTCTGGCGCATCAATATGAAGGCCTGATCGAGAAATCGCAGCTGCGCGGTCGCAAGGGCGGAGGTACCCGGAAGCCACGCAAAGGGCCTGCGCGCAGATGAACATAATCCTACTCGGCCCGCCCGGCGCGGGCAAAGGCACCCAGGCGCGGCGTCTGGTCGATGCACGCAACATGGTGCAGCTGTCGACCGGCGACATGCTGCGCGCGGCGCAAAGCTCGGGCACCGAGATGGGCAATATGGTTGCTGGCGTGATGGCCCGCGGCGAGCTGGTCACCGACGAGATCGTGATCGGCCTGATCGAGGAACAGTTCACCACAGTAAAAGCCGATGGCTTCATCTTCGATGGCTTTCCGCGCACCCTGGCGCAGGCCGATGCATTGGGTGACCTGCTGGCGCGCTCCGGTCAGACCCTGGATGCCGTTATCGAAATGAAGGTTGATGATGAGGCTCTGGTCGCGCGGGTCACCGGGCGGTCGACTTGCGCCACCTGCGGCGAGGTCTACCATGACGTCACCAAGCCACAGCCTGCCGATGGCAAATGCACCATTTGCGGCGGCACCGAGTTCACGCGCCGGGCCGACGACAATGCAGATAGCTTCCGCACCCGGCTGTTGGCCTATTACCGCGATACCTCGCCTTTGATCGGGTATTATCATGCCAAGGGACAGCATGTTGCAGTCGATGGTATGGCCGAAATTGACGTGGTTGCGGGGGCGATCAAGGAAGTTCTTGACAAGAGATGAACCGGCTCTTGACCCGGGACTGAAAAGCCCCTAACTGCAAGCGTCCCGCAAGGGAATCGCAAACGGACCCGCCGCGTTGGTCGCGGCACCCAGATTGCAAATCAGTTTCGAAGGCCCGGTGGCACATCGCCTCGGGCTTTCGGTTGTGAAAAAAGGTTCTGGAAGCACGGAACCGCAACGAAAAGGAAAGACTACGTGGCACGTATTGCTGGCGTGAATATCCCCACCGCCAAGCGCGTTCCGATCGCGCTGACTTATATCACCGGAATTGGCCCTGCATCGGCCGCTCAGATCTGCGAAGCCGTCGGTATCGACACCGCCCGCCGCGTCAATGAGCTGTCGGATGCCGAAGTTCTGCAAATTCGCGAACATATCGACGCCAATTTCAGCGTCGAGGGCGACCTGCGTCGTGAGACACAGATGAACATCAAGCGTCTGATGGATCTGGGTTGCTATCGCGGCCTGCGCCATCGCCGGAACCTGCCCGTTCGCGGACAGCGCACCCATACCAACGCACGCACCCGCAAAGGCCCCGCAAAGGCCATTGCCGGCAAGAAGAAGTAAGGGGGCAGATCAATGGCACGCGATAAAAGAGCACCCAAGCGCAAAGAGCGCAAGAACATCGCCAGCGGTGTTGCCCATGTGAACAGCTCGTTCAACAACACCAAGATCCTGATCTCGGATGTTCAGGGCAACGCAATCGCATGGTCTTCGGCTGGCACCATGGGCTTCAAGGGCAGCCGGAAATCCACACCTTACGCGGCCCAGATGGCCGCAGAGGATGCTGGCAAGAAGGCGCAGGAACACGGGCTGAAAACGCTTGAGGTCGAAGTGCAGGGCCCCGGGTCCGGCCGCGAAAGCGCGCTTCGCGCTTTGGCCGCGATCGGTCTGAACATCACCGCGATCCGTGATGTCACGCCGATGGCGCATAATGGCTGCCGCCCGCCCAAACGCCGCCGCGTTTAAGTATTCGTATCTCTCCACGGGGACCCTTGCCATTTTGCACGGGCCCCGTGGTGTCATTTTGATCCTCGAGCGTTTCGGCCCCGGATCACGGCCCGAAACAAGAATGGAGGCGACACATGATCCATAAAAACTGGCAAGAGCTGATCAAGCCCACGCAACTGGTGGTAAACCCCGGCAATGACCCTGCACGTCAGGCGACCGTCGTGGCCGAACCGCTGGAACGTGGTTTTGGTCTGACGCTCGGCAATGCGCTGCGCCGCGTGTTGATGTCTTCGCTGCAAGGTGCTGCCATCACCAGCGTCCAGATCGACAACGTGCTGCATGAGTTTTCCTCGATTTCGGGCGTGCGTGAAGACGTCACCGATGTCGTTCTGAACCTCAAGGGCGTGTCGATCCGCATGGATACCGATGGCCCCAAACGGGTGTCGATCAGCGCCAAGGGCCCCAAGGTCGTGACCGCGGGCGATATCTCGGAAAGCGCCGGGATCGAGATCCTGAACCGCGATCACGTGATCTGCCACCTTGATGACGGTGCCGATCTGTTCGTGGAACTGACGGTCAATACCGGCAAGGGCTATGTCGCCGCCGACAAGAACCGCCCCGAGGATGCGCCCATTGGCCTGATTGCCATCGACGCGATCTATTCGCCGGTGAAAAAGGTCAGCTATGACGTGCAGCCCACCCGTGAGGGCCAGGTGCTGGATTATGACAAGCTGACGCTGAAGCTGGAGACCGACGGGTCGCTGACGCCTGACGATGCAGTGGCCTATGCCGCGCGGATCATTCAGGACCAGCTCAGCATCTTCGTCAACTTCGATGAGCCGGAAAGCGCCAGCCGTCAGGACGATGAGGATGATCTTGAGTTCAACCCGCTGCTGCTGAAGAAAGTGGACGAGTTGGAACTGTCGGTGCGCTCTGCGAACTGCCTGAAGAACGACAATATCGTCTATATCGGCGATCTGATCCAGAAAACCGAAGCCGAGATGCTGCGCACCCCGAACTTTGGCCGCAAATCCCTGAACGAGATCAAGGAAGTGCTGTCGGGCATGGGGCTGCATCTGGGCATGGACATCATCGACTGGCCGCCCGACAATATCGAGGACCTGGCGAAGAAGTTCGAAGACAACTTTTGATGTTGCGCCAATGCGCAACCTACGGACGAGGTTAACGCCTCGTCCGACAACTGGGCAATCACGCCCCAATAGGTGAGGGACCGGCACGCACTGGTCCCCGGACAAAGCAAAATGTAAGGAGACCAACCCATGCGTCACGCACGAGGCTACCGCCGCCTGAACCGCACCCACGAGCACCGCAAGGCGCTGTGGGCCAACATGGCCGGCTCGCTCATTGAACATGAGCAGATCAAGACCACCCTGCCCAAGGCAAAAGAACTGCGCCCGATCGTTGAAAAGCTGATCACGCTGGCCAAACGCGGCGATCTGCACGCCCGCCGTCAGGCCGCAAGTCAGCTCAAGCAGGATGCCTATGTGGCAAAGCTGTTTGACATTCTCGGCCCCCGCTATGCCGAACGTCAGGGCGGCTATGTCCGCATCATGAAGGCGGGGTTCCGCTATGGTGACATGGCCCCGATGGCGATCATTGAGTTCGTCGATCGTGATACCGACGCCAAAGGTGCCGGCGACCGCGCCCGGATCGAGGCCGAAGAGGCCGCCGAATAGGCGTTCGCCCATCCCCGAGAAACACGAAACCCCGCCTTTGGAAAAAGGGCGGGGTTTTCTCGTGCTGCGAGCCGTCGGCTTGCGTGGCGGGTGTCAGGACGGCTTGGGGGGCATCTTGACCTTGCCTTTTTGCGCGATCTCTTCGATCAGGCGCTCAAGCTCGGCTTCCTCAATCGGGGTCTCCCCCATGAATTCCAAAAGATCCCTGCGCGCCGGATGGGAAAGGCCCATAAGACGTGCGAACAGCTCCGGATTTATCTTCTCGGACATCCGACTCGCCTGATTGTTTATAATAAAACTACTTTACGACCGGTCGAAATTGAGACAACCTGTCTAAATAGACATGCCCCAAAGTAGAGTACTCATATCCTTGCTTAACCAGTTAGGCGCGCTTGCCCCGATGGGATATACCGTCGGGCTTCACATTCGGTTTGCCTCACCGCTTATCATGCGTAGCACCTATCCTGCTGAGTGGCAGCAGGAATACCAGGATAATGCCTACGCGCTCCGCGATCCTCTTGTGTTTTGGGGGATCGGCATCAGCGGCCAGACCAGGTGGAGCGAGATCAGATTGCCGGACCCTTTCAGCATTATGCAGAAAGCCAAACAGCACGATCTTTTGTTTGGTGCCGTGGTGTCCTGCGGGCCGATCACGTCACGATCCATCATCGGGTGCGCCCGGTCAGATCGGGAATTCACAGATGCGGAGGTGGACGCCATCGCAGTGGTCGCCAGGGCCCTGCACGATGCTGCGGCCCCCCCGACGGAACTCACCAAGGCTCAGGTCGAGGCGCTTCGCCTGATCGCCGATGGTGATCGCCATACCGCAGCGGCTGCCAAGCTGGGTATTTCCGAAAGCGCGCTCAAGGCGCGCCTGTCATCGGCCAGGGTTCGTCTGGGTGCGCGAACCACGGCTGAAGCATTGAAAAAAGCACGGGAATTCCGATTATTATGACAGCAGACGCAGTTGCCTCGGCGCAGGTTTTTCAACCGCCAACCAGGAGGCACCTCAATGCAAGTCACGACCCTTTCCTTCGAGAACATGCACAACCACGGTGAGCTGTTCGCAAATATGCTGCGCGCACGTCACCAGACCTTCATCGTTCAGAATAACTGGGATCTTCCACAAGCCAATGGCATGGAGTTCGACCAGTATGACACGCCCGCAAGCCGTTGGATTGCGGTGCATGAATTTGGCCAGGTTCTGGCCGGTGTGCGGCTGACGCCCACCATTCATCGCTGTGGCATCTACACCTACATGATCCGCGACGCACAGCGTGGGCTGTTGGATACCATCCCCTCGGATCTGTTGTATGACCCCGCCCCCGTCGCCCCGCATATCTGGGAAAGCAGCCGCGTATTCGTCAGCCGCGATGTGCCGGCCAAATTGCGGATGCGGGTGCAGATGCAGTTGATCTCGGAAATGGTGACCTCGGCTCGCGAATTGGGGGCGACCTCGGTTCTGGGGCTGATCCCGGCCAAATCGCCGCGTCTGGCGCGCCGGGTGGGTCTGGATTGCGAGCCAGCCGGCCGCATTTTGGATATCGAGGGCGAGGAAAGCCGCTGCGTCACCATCAGCATGGCCACCAAAATGCACTGAACATCGGGGGAGGTATTGCCAATTGGCTTTTCCCGAGTTTTTGAAACGCCTAGGGTGTGGGCATGGCCGATCTGTTCGCGACTGCCCCGCCCGACACGCCCGACATAGCCGGTCCGCGCCCCTTGGCCGACCGGCTGCGTCCGCGCGCCTTACAGGAGGTGATCGGTCAGGCGCATCTGCTTGGGCCCGAGGGCAGCCTGCGGGTGATGCTGGATGCAGGCGCTTTGGGCTCGTTGGTGTTCTGGGGGCCGCCGGGTGTGGGCAAGACCACCATCGCGCGGCTGCTGGCGCAGGAAAGCGATCTGCATTTCGTGCAGATCAGCGCGATTTTCACCGGCATCGCCGATCTGCGCAAGGTGTTCGAGGCGGCCAAGATACGGCGTGCCAATGGTGGCGGCACGCTCTTGTTTGTCGATGAGATCCACCGGTTCAACAAGGCGCAGCAGGACGGGTTTCTGCCGCATATGGAGGATGGCACCATCCTTCTGGTGGGGGCGACCACCGAAAATCCCTCGTTTGAGCTGAACGCCGCGTTGTTGTCGCGCAGCCAGGTTCTGGTGCTGGAGCGGCTGGATGACGGTGATCTGGAGGAATTGTTGCAGCGCGCCGAGAGGGCGCTGGAGCTGACCCTGCCGCTGACCGATGCCGCGCGGGTCAGCTTGCGCGAGATGGCCGATGGCGATGGCCGGGCGCTGCTTAACCTGGTGGAACAGGTGGCGGCGTGGAAGGTGGCGGAGGCGCTGGACCCGGCGCAATTGGGGCAGCGGCTGAACCGGCGCGCGGCGCAATACGACAAATCGGGAGATGCGCATTATAACCTGATCTCCGCGCTGCATAAATCGGTGCGCGGGTCCGATCCCGACGCGGCGCTCTACTGGCTGGCGCGGATGTTGGAGGGCGGCGAAGATCCCCGGTTTCTGGCCCGGCGCATCACGCGGATGGCGGTCGAGGATATCGGGCTGGCCGATCCGCAGGCGCAGCGGCTGTGTCTGGATGCCTGGGAGACCTATGAACGTCTGGGCAGCCCCGAGGGCGAATTGGCGCTGGCACAGGCGGTGGCCTATCTGGCGCTGGCCCCGAAATCGAACGCGATCTATGTGGCCTACAAGGCGTCGCGCCGGGCGGCGGCCAAAACCGGATCGGCCCCGCCGCCCAAACATATCCTGAACGCGGCCACGGGGCTGATGAAGGATCAGGGCTATGGCGCGGGATATGCCTATGATCACGATGCCGAGGACGGGTTTTCGGGTCAGGATTATTTCCCCGATGAGATGCCGCGCGAAGCCTATTATCAGCCCGTGGAGCGTGGCTTTGAACGCGATCTGGCCAAGCGGCTGGCCTATTTCGCAAAGCTGCGCGCCAAGCGGCAGGGCGGTTGACAAGCGCCGCCCAAACCCACACACCCCGGCCATGTTTACAACCTTTCTTCAAGTGGCGCTTGGCGGCGCAATCGGGGCCTCTTTGCGCTATTCCGCAGGGCTTGGGATTATCCGTCTGGTGGGCCATAACCCGTTCCCGGTGGCGATCATCGCGGTCAATGTCATCGGCTCGTTCCTGATGGGCGTATTCGTGGTGGCCGCGGCGCATCGCGGGCTGACCTATCTGTCGCCTTTCGTGATGACGGGCCTTTTGGGGGGCTTCACCACGTTCTCGGCCTTCTCGCTTGAGGCGGTCACGCTTTATGAGCGCGGCGATCTGGGCGCGGCGTTGCTTTATGTGGTGCTGTCGGTGGTGTTTTCGCTGCTCGGGCTTGTTCTGGGATTGATGATGGCGAGAGGGATATTTGCATGAGCCGGGTTCAGACGATTAAAATAGGCCGCGATGACGCGGATCAGCGGCTGGATCGCTGGTTCCGCCGCCAGTTCCCGCATATCTCGCATGGTGTGATCGAAAAGCTGTGCCGCAAGGGCGAGATCCGGGTTGATGGCGGTCGGGTCAAGGCCGCGACGCGGCTGCAAGTGGGGCAGATGGTGCGCGTGCCGCCTTTGCCCGATGACGTGATCGACGCGCCGGCGACAACGCGGGTGAAGATCACCGATGCCGATGCGCAGATGATGCGCAACATCGTGCTTTATCGCGACGACCATATCATCGCGCTGAACAAACCGCCGGGGTTGCCCACGCAAGGCGGCACCGGACAGACACGTCATATCGACGGGCTGGCCGATGCGCTGTGTTTCGGACTCGATGAAAAACCGCGCCTTGTGCACCGGCTGGACAAGGATACGTCGGGCGTTCTGTTGATGGCACGCACGCGGATGGCGGCGGCCAAGCTGACGGCGGCATTTCGCCATCGCGACACGCGCAAGATTTACTGGGGCGCTGCTGCTGGCGTGCCGCATCCGCGTATGGGCACGATCCGGTTCGGGTTGGTCAAGGCACCCGGTCACGGAAAGGGCGGTGAGGGCGAAAAGATGCTCTGCATCCACCCGCGCGATGTGGACAGCACCGAAGGGGCCAAACGAGCCACCACCGATTACGCGGTTCTGTCGGCGTTGGGCGGGCGGGTCAGTTGGGTCGCCTTGGTGCCGGTCACGGGCCGCACGCATCAGCTGCGCGCCCATATGGCCGAGCTTGGCCATCCGATCATCGGTGACGGCAAATATGGCGGTTCGGGGCAGGAGAATCTGGGCGACGGATGGGGTGCGCAACTGGGCGGCGAAATCAGCCGCAAGCTGCATCTGCATGAG
>CAXBGQ010000135.1:0-8359 GCA_963975135.1 uncultured Nioella sp.
ATGATCATCCTGCCGGGCTTCGGCATCATCAGCCACGTCATCGCGACCTTCTCGAGAAAGCCGATCTTCGGCTATCTGCCGATGGTCTATGCGATGGTCGCCATTGGCGCGCTTGGCTTTGTCGTCTGGGCCCACCACATGTATACCTCGGGCCTGACGCTGAACCAGCAGGCCTATTTCATGATCGCCACGATGGTCATCGCGGTGCCCACCGGCATCAAGGTATTCAGCTGGATCGCCACGATGTGGCAGGGCTCGATCACCTTTGAGACCCCGATGCTCTTTGCCATCGGGTTCCTGTTTGTCTTTACCGTGGGCGGTGTCACCGGCATCGTTCTGTCCCAGGCGGGCATCGACCGGGTCTATCACGATACCTATTACGTGGTGGCCCATTTCCACTACGTGATGTCGCTTGGGGCCGTGTTCGCGCTCTTTGCCGGCATCTATTACTGGATCGGCAAGATGTCGGGCCGCCAATACCCGGAGTTTTGGGGCAAGGTGCATTTCTGGACCTTCTTCATCGGGGCCAATGTCACCTTCTTCCCACAGCACTTCCTGGGCCGTCAGGGTATGCCGCGCCGCTATATTGACTATCCCGACGCATTCGCGCTGTGGAACTATGTCAGCTCGATCGGCGCGTTCATCTCGTTCGCTTCCTTCCTGCTCTTCATCGGGATCGTGTTCTACACCATCCGCGCCGGCAAGAAGATCGAGAATAACGCCTATTGGGGCGAGCATGCCGAAACGCTGGAATGGACCCTGCCCAACCCGCCGCCCGAGCACACGTTCGAAGAGCTGCCCACACCGGATATGTGGGACAAGCAACCCGGACACTGATGCCGGTTGGTATCACCCGATTTGACGAAGGGGCCCCGGAGGAATTCGGGGCCCTTTCGCATGGCACCCACGGGGTCCCGCGTCTGCACCTGGTGATCCGGCCGCATCAATCGCTGACGCCGCCGGGCTTTGTCTGGTTCATCGGGCTCACCGCCGGGCTGATGGCGCTGCCCTTGCTGATGGCACTGGGGCGTCCCGCCCTGTGGGGTCTGCTGCCCTTTTGCCTGGGTGCGATTGCTGCAATCTGGTGGGGGCTGCAACGGTCCTGGCGGGATCGGGATCTGCGCGAGGATCTGGTGATCTGGGAGGGCTGGATGCGCCTGACGCACAAAGCCCCCCGCAAAGCGCCGCAGATCTGGGAGGCCAACCCCTATTGGGTGCGGCTCAGGCGCATCCCAAAAGGGGCCAAGGTGCCCGAATACCTGACCCTCAAGGCCGAAGGCCGCGAGGTTGAAATCGGGGCCTTTCTGTCGCCCGCCGAGCGCCGCAGCCTGCATGCCCTGCTAGAACGCGAAATGCTGCCCGCGACCGGGCCCGCGCCATAGCGGCGCTTCCCCGATTAGCCCTGATGCTGGCTCCCTCAAAGGCGCGCTTGACGTCCCAATTCCGCGCCGCTATTGATACTGCGAGTTATTCGCAATAAAAGATTCCACACATGACAGACCACACAAACAGGCTTTCGGCCTTTCCGGGCAGCGGTGGATGGAAAAAAGACCGGCGTGAGCCGTCTTTACCGGAATCCTATCACACCGTGGGAATCCGCAAGGGGTCGTTCTGGCGCCGCTTCGCGTCCTTTTTCGGCCCCGGCTATCTTGTCGCGGTGGGTTACATGGATCCCGGCAACTGGGCCACGTCTCTGGCCGGCGGTTCGGCCTTTGGCTACACGCTTTTGTCGGTCGTCCTGCTGTCGAATTTCATGGCGATCCTGCTACAGGCGCTGGCGCTGCGGCTCGGCATCGCCAGCGGCCGCGACCTGGCCCAGGCCTGCCATGATGCCTTTCCGGGTCTGACCAGCACCATTTTGTGGATCCTGGCCGAAGCCGCGATCATCGCCACCGATCTGGCCGAAGTGATCGGCACCGCCATCGCATTGAACCTGCTCTTCAACATCCCGCTGGAAATCGGCGTGGTGCTGACCGCGCTCGACGTGTTCCTGATCCTGTGGCTGCAGAACAAGGGGTTTCGCTATCTCGAAGCGGTGGTGATCGCCTTGACGCTGGTGATTGCTGTCTGTTTCGCGGTGCAGATGGCCTATGCCGATCCGGTGATCGGCGATGTGCTGGCGGGCTTTGTTCCGCAGGTCGATCTGGTCACCTCTCCGGTCATGCTCTACCTCTCGCTCGGGATTATCGGTGCCACCGTGATGCCGCATAACCTTTATCTGCATTCCGCGATCATCCAGACCCGCGATATCGGCGATACGCAGGAAGAAAAGCGTCGGGCCATTTTTTTCGGCACCATCGATTCCACCGTCGCACTGATGTTCGCCCTCTTCATCAACGCCTCTATCCTGATCCTTGCGGCGGCGGCCTTCTATACCACCGGGCAGTTCGAGGTGGCCGAAATTCAGGATGCCTACCGCCTCTTGGACCCGACGCTTGGCACCACCATCGCGGGCACGCTCTTTGCGGTGGCGCTGCTGGCCTCGGGGCTGAACTCCACCGTCACCGCCACGCTGTCGGGGCAGATCGTGATGGAGGGGTTCATCAACCTGCGCGTGACGCCAGTGCTGCGCCGCCTCATTACCCGTGGCATTGCCATCGTGCCGGCGGTGTTTGTCACCGTATTTTTCGGTGAAAGCGGCACCGCAAAGCTGCTGATTGCCTCGCAGGTGGTGCTCAGCCTGCAACTGCCCTTTGCCATCGTGCCGCTGATCTGGTTCACCTCGGACCGCAAGAAAATGGGCGACCTGCCCGCGCCACGCTGGTTGACCACGACCTGTTGGGTGATCGCGGCGGTTCTGATTATCCTGAACCTCAAATTGATCTTCGACGTGGCCACGGGCGCGGTCGCGTTCTGAAGCGGGCGGAGGTGCGGGCAAAGCCCGCCCCCGGCCTCAGACCGACCGCCGCGACACCCTGGCAACGCGGGCCGGTAGAAATCCGGCCCGTTAACCCCGTATTAGGGGTAATGGCCTATGAATGATCCCCGGTATACCAGATCGCGGATCGAACGGGCGGCCCAACCCGCCCCGACCCGCAGCGTTTCATATCGGTCAGGTTTCCTGCCCAAGACAGCCCCCAAAAGGGCCAAGGCAGGGACCCGCCAGATATCGCTTTGACCACATGACGCGCGCCCCTTTGGCGGGCCCGCTATTTCAAGGTTCCTCCCCGGCAGATCGTGCGCCCCCGCGCGACCGGCCAAAGAAAAAAGAGGCCGGCGCAATTCCCTCGCGCGGCCTCTTTTTTACTTGTGCATTCCGAGCAGCCCCACCTGCCCGGCGCTCTTCACACCAGCCGGTCACGCACCTGTGGGCCGACCGCGCCGAAATCCATCTGGCCGGTATATTTGGCCTTCAGCGCGCCCATCACCTTGCCCATGTCACGGATGCTGTCGGCCCCGGTGGCGCTGATCGCGTCATTGACGGCCTTGGCAACTTCCGCGTCGCTCAACTGGCGCGGCAGGAAATCCTCGATAACGCCAATTTCCTCGCGCTCTTTTTCGGCCAGTTCCAGCCGCCCGCCCTCTTCATAGGCGCGCGCGCTTTCCTGGCGTTGCTTGACCATCTTGCCCAGAATGGCCAGCACCTCGCCCTCACCGACGCCGTCGGCATTGCCCTTTGCGCGGGCGGCGATGTCCTGATCCTTGATGGCGGCGCTGATCAGGCGCAGGGTGGAAAGCCGCGTTGCATCCTTTTCCCGCATCGCCGTTTTCAGACCATCCGTGATCCGTGTTCTGAGTGGCATTCGATTTGTCCCTGAAATGTCCAACAGCCCTTGAACATAATGGATGCGGACGCCCACAACAACCCGTTGCCGCCCGCCTTGACCACGGCCCTGCGCGTCTCTAGGTTGCGCCAGATTTTACCCCCAGATACCGGAGTCGCCGCCATGACCGCCCGCCCCACCGCCTGCCTGGTTCTTGCTGATGGAACAGTGTTTTACGGCCGCGGATTCGGGGCCACCGGCCAAACGGTGGCCGAGCTGTGCTTCAACACTGCGATGACCGGCTATCAGGAGATCATGACCGACCCTTCCTATGCCGGTCAGATCGTGACCTTTACCTTTCCCCATATCGGCAATACCGGCGTCAATACCGATGATGACGAAACCGCCGATCCCGTGGCCGAAGGCATGGTGGTGAAATGGGACCCGACCGCGCCCTCCAGCTGGCGCGCCGAGCAGGAGCTGACCACCTGGCTGGCGGCGCGTGGGCGGATCTGCATCGGCGGCGTCGATACCCGCCGCCTGACCCGCGCCATCCGCCAGCAGGGCGCGCCGCATGTGGCCCTTGCCCACGATCCGGATGGCAATTTCGATCTTGAGGAGCTGGTCGCCGCCGCGCGTGGCTTTGCCGGGCTGGAAGGGCTCGACCTGGCGCGCGAAGTGACCTGCGCGCAAAGCTATGTCTGGGATGAGATGCGGTGGGCCTGGCCCGAAGGCTACAGCCGCCGGGATGCGCCCGGTTTCAAGGTCGTGGCGCTCGATTTCGGGGCCAAACGCAATATCCTGCGCTGCCTTGCCTCCGCTGGCTGCGATGTCACGGTGCTGCCCGCCACGGCCACGGCGGCCGAGGTTCTGGCGCATGCGCCCGACGGCGTTTTCCTGTCGAACGGCCCCGGCGATCCGGCGGCAACGGGGGCCTATGCCGTGCCGATGATCAAGGAAATCCTGGCCGCCGATCTGCCCGTCTTTGGCATCTGCCTGGGCCATCAGATGCTGGCGCTGGCGCTTGGGGCCAAGACCATCAAGATGAACCACGGCCATCACGGGGCCAATCATCCGGTCAAGGATCTGGAGACCGGCAAGGTCGAAATCACCTCGATGAATCACGGCTTCACCGTCGACAGCCAGACCCTGCCTGCGGGCGTGGTGGAAACGCATGTGTCGCTCTTTGACGGCTCGAATTGCGGCATCCGGCTGGAGGGCAAGCCGGTCTTTTCGGTGCAATACCACCCCGAAGCCAGCCCCGGCCCGCAAGACAGCTATTACCTCTTTGAACGGTTCGTGGCCGCGATGCGGGCGGGTGCCGCCGCACCGGTGTAACCGGACGTCCCCGCCATTGGACCGGATGCGCGGGTAGTCTGCCCGATTAATCAAATATTAAGCATTCGGTCGCTTGCTGTTTCCCGGGCAAAACGCTCGGGGACAGCATAATTGGCCGAAAATCAGGCCCTTTCTGACGGGCGGAAACAGCGCGCGCATCTGTTGCGCCGGACACATTTCCGGGCTGTGCCGGTGGCAACCGATGCCGCCCGGCCGCGGCTTGCCGAAATCCTGATCGACCAGGGCGCGATCACGCCCGAGGACATGCGGACCGCGCTGGCGCTGCAACGCAATCAGGATCTGCCGCTTGGCGAGATTCTGATGGCGCATGGGGTGATTTCCGAGGTTCAGCTTTTGCGCGCCCTGTCGGTGCAATCCGGCACCCGTCTGGCCGATACCGGCGGTGCCCCCCCCGATCCGCGTCTGGCCCGTCTGATGCCCCCGAAAACCGCGGCCCGGCTGAACGCGCTGCCCTGGCGGCGGGCGGGGGCTGCGCTGGTGGTTCTGACCAACCGCCCCGACCGGTCCGATGCGATCCGCGCGGCCATTGACCATAATGGCCCGGTGCTGCTGGCGCTGGCCGGGCGTGCCCGCATGCACGACCTGCTGACCAAGGCCTATGGCGACGACCTGGCGCGCCAGGCCGAGGCGCGCACACCGGGCAGTTTCAGTTGCCGCGACTGGCGCGCCGATCGGGCCTTGCGGCGGTGGCTGATATTGGTCGTTGCCCTGACGGTGCTTGGCCTTGTCGCGCCCGGTGTGATCGTGGCGCTGCTGTTTGGCCTGGCCATCGGCATCTCTGTGGTCAATACGGCCGTCAAATGGCTGGCGCTTCAGACCGAGTATCGCTCGGCCCCGTTACGCATCCGTGAAGAGGCCGCCGATTGCACGGCCCCGATCCAGCGCATGCCCGTGGTCAGCATCCTGCTGCCGCTGTTGCGCGAACGCGATATTGCAGGTCAGTTGATCGACCGCATCACCCGGCTCGATTACCCGCGTGAATTGCTGGATGTTCTGCTGGTGGTTGAGGCCGGCGACACCACCACGCGCGCGGCCCTGCATGAGGTCACCCTGCCCGCCTGGATGCGCGCCGTGATCGTGCCAGCGGGACAACCGCGCACCAAGCCGCGCGCAATGAATTACGCGCTCAATTTCGCCCGCGGCTCGATCATCGGGGTCTATGACGCCGAGGATGCGCCCGAGCCCAACCAGATCCGCAAAGTTGCCAAACGCTTTGCCGAGATGCCGCCGGATGTGGTCTGCCTGCAAGGTCAGCTTGATTATTACAACCCGACGCATAACTGGCTCAGCCGCTGTTTCACCCTGGAATACGCCACCTGGTTCCGGCTCATCCTGCCCGGTATTCAACGCCTTGGCCTCTTTGTTCCTCTGGGCGGCACGACGCTGTTTTTCCGCCGCGACGCGCTTGAGGAAATGGGGGCGTGGGATGCCCATAACGTGACCGAGGATGCCGATCTGGGCTTGCGTCTGGCACGTCGCGGCTACCGCACCGAGATTGTCGAGACCACCACCTATGAGGAGGCCAACGCCGCTGTTCTGCCCTGGGTCAAGCAGCGGTCGC
Source organism: uncultured Nioella sp. (assembly GCA_963975135.1). GTDB lineage: Bacteria > Pseudomonadota > Alphaproteobacteria > Rhodobacterales > Rhodobacteraceae > Alterinioella. The sequence goes on from CAXBGQ010000135.1 coordinate 6,625, forward strand.
GCTGGCTCAAGGGCTATGCGATGACCTGGGCGACGCATATGCGCGACCCGGTCCAGCTCTGGCGCGATCTGGGGCCGAAACGGTTTTTCGGGTTCCAGGCGCAGCTTTTGGGCGCGGTTCTGGGCTTTGCGCTGGCCCCGCTCCTGTGGTCGCTGGCAGTCAAGCTCTTTGGCCTGGCGCACCCTCTGGACCGGTTCGTTTCGCCCACGGGCTATCTGGGATTGGCGCTGTTTTTCCTGGCCAGCCAAGCCCTGACTTTTCTGGCTGCCTGGCGCGCTTCGCGGCTGGCCCGGCACCGCAAATTGCGCTGGTGGATTCCGCTTCTGGATCTCTACTTCCTGCTGGCGAGTGCGGCTGCCATTCTGGGCCTGGTCGAACTGATGCACCGCCCGTTTCACTGGCGCAAGACGGCGCATGGCCGGTTTTCGAACGCCCACGCGGGGCAGACACCGATGCCCGCGCCCACGGCTCAGTTCGAGGCGGCTTCTTCCTTCAGCCGCACCTCGAACGCGGTAGACAGGTGAAGTTTCAGCGCCGCCGCCGCCGCCTCACCATCGCGCGCGGCAATCGCGGCGACGATGGCGGCATGTTCCTCCAGCGCCGCCGGGCTGCGGCCTTCGGCGGCCAGCGACGTGGTGGCCATCAGCGCCATCGAGCGGTGCACCAGATCGAGTTGCTGCACCAGATAGGTGTTGTGCGAGGCCAGGTGGATCTGCTTGTGAAAGCGCCGGTTGGCAAGGCTGAGCGCGTCGGGATCATTCAGCAGCGCATGATCATCGGCCACCATCTGCTGCAACACGCGAATTTCCTCGTCGGCGGCATGTTGCGCCGCCAGCCGCGCGGCCAACCCCTCAAGCTCGGCGCGCACCGCATAAAGCTGCGCCATCTGGCCATGATCCAGCGATGCCACGATCAGGCTGCGCCCGTCGCGCGTCAGCAAGCCTTGTGTTTCCAGCCGTTGCAACGCCTCGCGGATAGGCGTGCGCGAGACGCCGAAACGCTCGGCCAGCTCGGATTCGACCAGCCGCGCACCGGGCCGGTAGGTGCCCCTGTCGATGGCCTGCAAAATCAACTCGTAAGCATCTTTTTGCGGTGTCTTGGCGCTGGCCATTGGCAGGTCCCCATTTTTCAGGCAAGGCTAGGGCCGGGCCCGCCCAAGCGCAACCCTGACCCGCCCGCAAAGGACGCCCTGCCATGCCCGCGCATCTCTTTGATCATGTCGCAACCTGGGTCTTCGATCTGGACCATACGCTGTATCCGCCCGACATGGCTTTGTTTGACCAGATCAACATCCGCATGACGACCTATGTGATGGAGGCCCTCGGGGTGGACCGGACCGAGGCCGACCATTTGCGCAACAAATACTGGCGCGACCATGGCACCACGCTGGCAGGCCTGATGGATATTCACGGCGTCGATCCCGGCCCCTATCTGGACGAGGTCCACGAGATCGATTTTTCGGTGCTGGAGCCCGACCCCGCGCTGGCCGCCCGGATCAGGGCGCTGCCGGGGCGGCGGATCGTCTATACCAACGGCACCGCGCCCTATGCCGAAAACGTGTTGGCGGCGCGTGGGCTGGCGGGGCTCTTTGATGCGGTTTACGGCGTCGAACATGCCGGGTTCCGCCCCAAGCCCGAGGCCCGCGCCTTTGCCGCCGTCTTTGACCGCGACGGGCTGGAGCCCACGCGGAGCGCGATGTTCGAGGATGACCCGCGCAATCTGGCGGCCCCGCATG
>CAXBGQ010000136.1:0-8330 GCA_963975135.1 uncultured Nioella sp.
GTCATCGCGCGCGAGGTGATTGGCGATCTGTTGACCCGGATTCCGGAAAACATGGCGCTTGGGCTGACGATGTATGGCCATAACCGGCGCGGCGATTGTTCCGATATCGAGACCATGGTCGAGCCCGGCATCGGCAACCGCGAAGAGATCGCGCGGATCGTGAACAGCGTCAATCCGCGCGGGCGCACGCCGTTGTCGGATGCCGTCATCCAGGCGGCCGAGGCGCTGCGCTATACCGAGAACCCGGCCACCGTCATCCTGGTGTCGGACGGGCGCGAGACATGCAACCGGAACACCTGTGAGGTCGGTCTGGCGCTGGAGCAATCGGGCATTGACTTCACCGCGCATGTAATCGGGTTCGATGTGGCCGAGGCCGAGGATATTGCGCAACTTCAATGCCTTGCGGAAAATACCGGCGGGCAGTTCCTGTCGGCCTCGAACGCCGCCGAGCTGGCCGATGCGTTACAGCAGGTCGCCGTCGCCCCGCCGCCGCCGCCCGCGATGATCACGCTTCAGGCCGTGGTGGCCCCGGACAATACCGCGCCGGTCTCGCCCTTGGTCTGGGAATTGTTCGATGCAGGTGGCAATGCGGTGATGGATGCCACGCAAAGCGCATCGGTGAGCCAGGTGCTGGAGCCCGGCACCTACCGGGCGCAGGTTTATCGGATGGCGCAGGAAAGCCTGCACGCGGGCGAGTTTACCGTGCTCGAAGGCCAGGATCAGGTGGTGACGCTGGTCTTGCCGCAGATCATCCCGACGGCAACTCTTTCGGCCCCCGACAGCGCACCCATCGGGGCCGAAATCGCGGTTGACTGGACCGGGCCGGACGGAGCCGGCGATGCCATATTGATCCTGCGCGCCGATGGCAGCGTCGGGGCATCCCGCGTCCATACCGCGAACGGCAACCCGGCCATGATCACCCTGCCGACCGATCCCGGCGACTACATCCTGCAATATTACAACCGCGACCTGCGGATGGTTCTGGCCGAGGAACCCATCACCGTCACGCCGATTCCCGCCAGCATTGATGCGCCGGAAACCGCCGTTGCCGGATCGACCATCGAGATCGCCTATAGCGGGCCGGAGGCCCAGGGCGATTTCATCGCGGCTGGCCATCCCGGCCAGCGCACCTATGCCACCAATACGCGGACCCGCGACGGCAACCCGGCGGCGCTGCGCGTGCCGTCACAGCCCGGCAGCTACGAGCTGCGCTATATTCTGGGTCAAGGGCGCGAGGTGCTGGCGCGCCGGATGCTGGAGGTGACGCCCGCGATGGCCACTCTGGACGCCCCGGCCACGGCGACAGCCGGTGCAATGATCGAGGTGGCCTGGACCGGACCGGCCTATCGGCCCGACCTGATCGCCGTCTCTGAACCCGGCACCGCGAGCCAGATCAATTACGTGCTGACGCGCGAGGGCAGCCCAGCCCGTCTGGTGATGCCACCCGAGCCCGGCGAATATGAGCTGCGCTATGTCATGCAGCAGGACCGCGAGGTGATCGCCACCCGATCCATCATAGTGACCGAGATCGGGGCCACCTTGGACGCGCCCGCCAGCGCGGTTGCAGGTGCGGAGGTTCAGGTCACCTGGACCGGGCCGGATTACCAGAACGATTTTATCGGCATCTCGGTGGTGGACGATCCCACCGGCTATGAGAATTACAGCTATACCCGCGAGGGTGCATCGCTGAGCCTGACCATGCCGACCGAGCCCGGCCAATACGAGATCCGCTATTATGTCGCGCAGGACCGGGTCATCATCGGGCGCCGCCTGATCGAGGTGACGGCAGTGGGGGCGAGCCTTGATGCGCCTGCCAGCGCGGTGGCTGGATCGACGGTGCAGGTCACCTGGGGCGGCCCCGATTACCAGAACGATTTCATTGGCATATCGCCCGCTGACGACCCCTCGGGCTATGAAAACTATGCCTATACACGCGATGGCAGCCCCTCGGATCTGGTCATGCCGACAGAGCCGGGCGCATACGAGATCCGGTATTACGTCAATCAGGACCGCAGCATCATTGCGCGCCGGCCGATCACGGTGACGGCGGTGGGGGCCAGCCTGGATGCGCCCGCCACCGCGCCCGCCGGATCGACGGTGCAGATCACCTGGAATGGGCCGGATTACCGGAACGATTTTATCGGCGTGTCGCCAGTGGATGACCCCGCGGGCTATGAAAACTATGCCTATACCCGCGACGGCAGCCCGGTCTCTGTCGAGATGCCGACCGTTCCGGGGCGTTACGAGCTGCGCTATTACGTCAATCAGGACCGGTCGATCATCGCCCGCCGCGAGATCGAAGTGACCGAGATTTTTGTAACTCTTCAGGCCCCGCCGCAAGCGCTGGTCGGTGAAACCGTGCAGGTGGGATGGGACGGGCCCGATTACCGCAACGATTTTGTTGCCGTGGGCCGGATGGATGAACCCACCCGCTATGACGCCTACGCCTATACCCGCGACGGCAGCCCGGCCTTTATCCGGATGCCGAGCCAGCCGGGCAGCTACGAGCTGCGCTATTACCTCAACCAGGATCGCCGCATCGCCGCGCGGGTGGCGATCACGGTGGCCGATCTGCCGCCCGTTACCCTGGATGCGCCCGCAACCACCGTGGCCGGCGGCACCATCGAGATCAGCCATTCCGGCCCCGATTACAGCCGCGACTATGTGGGCTTCGGCGTGGTCGGAGATGACCGGCGCTATGAGGAATACAGCTATACCCGCGATGGCCTGCCCCTGAGGATTGACGTGCCCGACGCGCCCGGCGACTACGAGCTGCGTTACTACATGGCCCCCGACAACCGGATCCTTGCGCGCAGGATGATCACGGTGACCGCGCCCTGACACTGACGGGCGGCAACGAAAAAGGCCGGGCGCTGCTGCCCGGCCTCTTCGCGTTTATTGGGTGGCCAAGGCTCACATGTGGATGACACGGCCATAGGCATCCAGCACCGCCTCATGCATCATTTCGCTGAGCGTGGGATGCGGGAAGACGGTGTTCATCAGATCCTCTTCGGTGGTCTCCAATTGACGGCCGACGACATAGCCCTGGATCAGCTCGGTGACTTCCGCGCCGATCATATGGGCCCCCAGAAGTTCCCCGGTCTTGGCGTCGAAGACGGTTTTGACCAGCCCCTCGGCCTCGCCCAATGCAATCGCCTTGCCATTGCCGATAAAGGGGAAACGGCCAACCTTGATGTCATATCCCGCCTCTTTCGCCTTGGCCTCGGTCAGGCCGACAGAGGCGACCTGCGGGTGGCAATAGGTGCAGCCGGCGATGGAATTGGGTTTGATCGGATGCGGATGGCCACCGGCGACAAGCTCGGCCACCATCACGCCTTCATGGCTGGCCTTATGCGCCAGCCAGGGCGCGCCCGCGATGTCGCCGATGGCGTAAATCCCGTCGACCCCGGTGCGGCAATATTCATCGGTCACGACATGGGTGCGGTCGATGGTGACGCCAAGCGCCTCCAGCCCCAGCCCCTCGACATTGCCGACGATGCCGACGGCGGAAATCACCGTGTCGAATTCGTGTTTCTCGACCTTGCCGCCGGTCTCGATATGGGCGGTGACCTTGTCGGCGGCGCGATCCAGTTTCTTCACCATCGCCTTTTGCAGGATCTTCATGCCCTGCTTTTCAAAGCTCTTCTTGGCAAAGGCGCTAATCTCGGCATCTTCCACCGGCAGCACCCGGTCCATCACTTCAACCACGGTCGTGTCGGCCCCGAGCGTGTTGTAAAAGCTGGCAAATTCGATGCCGATGGCGCCCGATCCGATGACCAGCAGCTTTTTCGGCATATGCGGCGGCTGCAACGCGGCCTTGTAGGTCCAGACGCGTTTGCCATCCGCCTCAAGCCCCGGCAATTCGCGGGCGCGGGCCCCGGTGGCAACGATGATATTGGGCGCGCTCAGATCCTCGGAACCCTTGTCGGTCTCGACTTTGACCTTGCCCTTGGCGGCAATGGTGGCCGAGCCCATCACGACCGAAATCTTGTTCTTTTTCATCAGGTGGCCGATGCCCGAGGATAGCTGCTTGGCCACCCCGCGTGAGCGTTTGACCACGGCGTCCAGATCATAGCCGATATTGTCGGCCTTCAGGCCGAATTCCTTGGCGCGGTGCATCAGGTGAAACACTTCCGAGCTGCGCAAGAGCGCCTTGGTCGGGATACAGCCCCAGTTCAGACAGATGCCGCCCAGATGTTCCCGTTCGACGATACAGACCTTCTGGCCCAGTTGCGCGGCGCGGATCGCCGCCACATAGCCGCCGGGGCCGGCCCCGATTACGATCGTGTCATAGGATTGTGCAGCCATGGGTTCTGATCTCCTCGGAAGAATTGGTTTAGCCCTAAACCATTCTGCGCCGCAGCGCAAGCCGCCGGAAAGTGGCCCGTCAGAGGTGTAGTTTAATGATTAAACTATAAATTCTCAGGCCGCTGTTCTCAACTGTTCCAGCATCCTGCCATATCCCCCCTCCGACAGAAAGGCCTTTTCCTCGGCGGAGGTTTTGCGCCCAAGCGTGTCATTGCGATAGGGAAACCGGCCGAACCGGCGGATGATCTCACGGTGGGCGCGGGCATGCAGCAGACTGTATTCGCGCCCTTCGGGCATCCTGTCGAACATCAGACGCACGGAATGGTCCTGATCGGGCAAGGATTCGGAATGCATGAACGGCATGTAGAAGAACTGCCGGTCGGGTTCGGCAAACCGCGTATCCCAACCATGTTTCAGCGCCGAGCAGGCCACCGATTTCGCCTTCTGATCGGTGGCGAAAGCACGTGGATCATTGCGGAACATGTTGCGCGGGAACTGATCCAGAACAATGATCAGCGCCAGCGATTTTCGTGGGTGCCCCGCCCAATCCGCCAGACGTCCGTCGCGCCCATCCTGCCAGAGATCAAGGTATTTCTCGCGAATCTCGGCATCGAACGCATCGCCGCCCGCATACCATTTCGCGGGCCCGCTTTCGGTCAGCCAGAACTCCAGGATTTCTTCCGATTTATGTAACATTGGCCATAGCCTCCTTCTTCTTGCTCCTGCCTCTGCCGCCCGGTTCATCCAGGCGGCGTTTCTTCGGTGGTCGTATCAGTCGCTTCCGCCATTTCTTCTGCGGCCTCGACATAGAGTTCCTGCGCTGTTTCAACCGCATAGGCCGAGGCCGAGGGCATCAGGGGGGCATAGGATACGGCATCGTAATCTTCGGCCTCCGACGCATAGGCCGATGGGCGCTGCGTCATCCGCCAGCCGCCATAAAGAGCCATCCCCGCCAACGCGAGCGTCAGAAAAAGCCAGAACCCGCCCGGCCCCGCCGCGCCCATCAACCACCCCACCATCGGCGGTCCAAGAATGGCACCAAGCCCGTTGACAAAGACCAGCCCGCCCGAGGCAGCGGCCATTTCATCGAGCTCCAGATAGTCATTCGTATAGGCGATAATCAGGGCATAGAGCGGCTGCGCCAGCCCGCCGGTCAAGACGCCCGCAATCAGAAGCGATGCAAAACTGCCGCCGCCCAGAACCCCGATCGACGCAGACACCGCGCCTGCCGCCGCCACGCCCGATATCAAAACGCGCCGGTCCATCCGGTCCGACATCCAGCCGACAGGGTATTGAAACACGATGCCGCCGACAAAAAACGCCGAGACCAGCATCGCGATCTGGTTCACGCTGAGCCCGATCTGCGTGCCATAAACCGCCGACATGCCGAACTGCGCCGAAAACACGAAGCCCAACAGAAAGATGCCGACAAAGGCAAAGGGCGAATTGCGGTAAAGCTGGATCAGGCTCATCGGTTTGGTGGCATCAAAGGACGGGGTTGGCGCGGCGGACAGCAAGATCGGCGCGAAAGAGAGCGAGACCAGCACCGAGGGGATGATAAAGAGGATGAACCCGCCGGGATCGCCGAAACCCAACATCGCCTGGCCCAGAATGAGCCCGAACATCTGAAAGAGCATATAGGCCGACAGAGCCTGCCCGCGATTGGCGTTCGAGGCCGCGTTATTGAGCCAGCTTTCGGTGGTGACATAGACCCCCGACAACGAGAACCCGATTATGACGCGCAGCGCCATCCAGGCATAGGCATTGGGCAGCACCGGATAGAGGATCAGCACGGCAGAGATGAACGAGCCGAGGGCCGCGAAAACGCGGACATGGCCGACCCGCCGGATCATGCCCGGGGCCAGTTGCGAGCCCCCCAGGAACCCCACGAAATAGGCCGAGGCGATGAGCGACAGCTGGAAAGTTGAAAAACCCTCGATCTCGCCGCGAATGCCCATCAACGAGCCTTGCAGCGAGTTGCCCACCTGCAGGAGCATCAGGCCCAGTAAGATGGCCCACGCGCTGGCCAATACCTGTTTCATGGCGTTCACCCGCCCTTATGGTCGCCCCCCCATAATGGCAGTCAAATATCTGGAAACCTGTCATAAAACGACCTGTTCAGGCCTCGTTACCACTCATTTGCGTCAGAATTGGGGAAAAGCAGCGAGGCATCGCCATAGGAAAAGAACCGATACCCTTGCGCCACGGCATGGGCGTAGGCGGCGCGAATCCGGTCCGGGCCCATCAGCGCCGAGACCAGCATCATCAGTGTTGACTTGGGCAGGTGAAAATTGGTCATCAACCCGTCGGCCACGTTGAAGCGGAAACCGGGATAGATAAAGATGTCGGTCTCGCCTGACCAGGCGGTGACATGGCCGGTGGTCTGCGCCGCGGTTTCCAGCAGCCGCAGCGCCGTGGTGCCGACCGGAATCACCCGCCCGCCCGCCGCCTTGGTGGCGGCTATTTCGGCGGCGGCGGTGGCGCTGATCTCGCCCCATTCGGCATGCATCTTGTGGGTGGTGACATCCTCGACCGTGACCGGCAGAAACGTGCCCGCCCCGACATGCAGCGTGACATGGGTAAAGGTGACGCCACGAGCGTGGAGCAATGCGAGGAGCGGCTGGTCGAAATGCAGCGACGCGGTGGGGGCGGCAACGGCCCCCTGATTGCGTGCCCAGACGGTCTGATAGTCCTCGCGGTCGCGATCGTCGGCAGGTCGGCGCGCGGCGATATAGGGCGGCAATGGCATCGCCCCGGCAGCGTCTAGTGCTGCGTCAAACGCATCGCCCGCCAGGTTGAACCGGAGCCGCAGCCCGCCCTCCAGCGCCGCCACCGTGGCTGACAACCCTTTCGCAAACTCCACCACTTCGCCAAGCGCCAGCTTGCGCATCGGCTTGGCCAGCGCGCTCCAACAGCCATCGGCCTGCGGCTCCAGCAGCGTGACCTCGATCTTTGCCGACACCCGACCTTGCGCGCTGTCGCGCCAACGCTGCCCGCTTAACCGCGCCGGAATGACCTTGGTGTCATTCAGCACCAGCCGGTCGCCGGGGCGCAAGATACCCGGCAGATCATGGACATGGGCATCGCAAAGCGTATCGCCCCGCGCCAACAGCAGCCGCGCGGCCGAGCGTGGCTTCACGGGCCGCGTCGCAATCAGATCCACGGGCAGATCAAAGTCGAAATCGCTCAGGTTCATTGGGCAAGCTCAGGCGGCGGGCTGCGGAAAATCTCGCGGAAAATACCGGGGGTAAGGACCGACAGCGGGTTAACGGTGACGGTGCTGTTATCAGGTGGCCCCCGCATCCGATAGGTGAAACCAAAGAGCCCCTCGCGGCGCGGCGAAAACAGCGCCCCCACCAACCCATTGACCAGATAAAGCGGCGACACCACCCCCTGAAAATCGACCGTCTCGGCCTGGGTGTCATAGACGCCGTCCAGCGACAGCCCCATCGAAGCGCCGATCGCCGTGCCTTCGACGATTGTGATGGCGCGCGGGCTGATGCGGAAATCGGCGCGCACCGCGCCAAGTGCGACGCCTTCACCGGTGGCCAGCTGCTCGAGCAACCCCACAACCGAAACCAGGTTCAGCAATTCCGCGAAGGCAGGCGCGTTTCGCAGGCGCGGATTGTCGATGGTCATCAGCCCGGCATAGTTGCCCTGCCCCGGACGTGGCCGCAGGATCAGCTCAAAATCACCGCCATAGGCGTTGTCATAGATCCCCCCCGCCCTCAGCACCGCGCCGCCATCATCCGATTGCATCCTGAGCGACATGCCATCGGGTTCGCCCAGAATGGTCCCGGAGACAGGGGCGCTCCCGCCAACCAGGCCGCGAAAATCGCCGCTGATCGGGCTGCCGCCGATCTGGGCGCTGAGGTCGGTCAGATAAATACCGTCGGCGACCGTCAGCCGGTCGAGCAGGATTTCCATCGGCAGGCTGCCCGGCGTGCCTGGTTCGGTTTCCGAGCTTTGCGGCAAGCCGCGCAGATCGACCGTGCCGCCGGTGATGCGCACCATCGGCTGGG
>CAXBGQ010000137.1:0-8295 GCA_963975135.1 uncultured Nioella sp.
TTACACTGACTGGACCATCGGGCACGTGCATTCCGGCGCGCTTGGCTGGAACGGGCTGATCACCTTCGGGATGCTCTACTACCTGTTCCCGAAACTGTGGCACCGTGAGCGGCTCTATTCGCTGCGGCTGGTAAGCTGGCACTACTGGCTGGCGACGATCGGCATCGTTCTTTACGCATCCTCGATGTGGGTGACCGGCATCATGGAGGGCCTGATGTGGCGCGAAGTGGATGCGCAGGGCTTCCTCGTGAATTCCTTCGCCGACACCGTTGCCGCGAAATTCCCGATGTATGTGGTGCGTGGTTTGGGTGGCGTGATGTTCCTGGCTGGCGGTTTGGTCATGGCCTACAACCTTTGGATGACCGTGCGCAAAGGCGTGTCTGCTTCGACAGATACCCCCGCCATGGCACCAGCAGAATAAGGAGGGTCTGAAAAATGGCATTTCTTGACAAGCACAAGAAAATCGAAACCAACGCGACGCTTCTTCTGGTGCTCAGCCTTGGGGTTGTGTCGATCGGCGGGATCGTGGAAATCGCTCCGCTGTTTTACCTGGAGAACACGATCGAGGATGTGGAGGGTATGCGCCCTTACTCGCCGCTCGAGCTTCAGGGCCGCGAGATCTATATCCGCGAGGGGTGCTATGTGTGCCACAGCCAGATGATCCGCCCGATCCGGGACGAGGTCGAACGCTATGGCCCCTACAGCCTTGCGGCGGAATCGATGTATGACCATCCGTTCCAATGGGGATCGAAACGCACCGGGCCGGATCTGGCCCGGGTCGGTGGCCGCTATTCCGACGAATGGCAGGTTGATCACCTGACCGATCCGCAATCCGTGGTCCCGGAATCGGTGATGCCGCCTTATGGGTTCCTGGCCGATAACGAGCTGGAACCGACCTATATCGCCGATCTGATGGAAACCCACCGCATTGTCGGTGTGCCCTACACGGACGAGATGATCGAACAGGCGGCCTATGATTTTGTGCAGCAGGCCACCGATTTCGGCGATGACGCGGTGGTTGACCGCTACCCGGGCGCGCAGCAGCGCGATTTCGACGGCAATCCTGAAGTAACCGAGATGGACGCGCTGGTCGCCTATCTCCAGATGTTGGGCACGCTGGTCGATTTCTCGACCTTCACACCTGACGAGAGCCGGTAAAGGAGCCATTGAGATGGGAGATACCTACACCATCATGCGGGTCTTTGCAGGAAGCTGGGGACTGCTGTTCATGTTCACGGTTTTCATCATTGTGATCCTGTTCGTGCTGCGACCCGGCAGCGGGCGGGTCTACAAGGACACCGCCAACATCCCGTTCCGTAATGACGACAAACCGGCACGGTCGATGCAGACCGGGACCGAGGACCCCCAGATTACGGAGGCGCGGCAATGACCGAAGAGAACCAATCCGAAGAACGCCACCCCGAGGAGCAGATCCTGCAGGAAGGCGACCCGAACACCACGGGCCATGTCTGGGACGGGATCAAGGAGTTTGACAACCCGATGCCACGCTGGTGGTTGTGGACCTTCTACCTGACCATTGCCTGGGGTGTGGGATATACCATCCTCTATCCCGCCTGGCCGCTGGTTAACGGAGCCACGGAAGGGCTGTTGGGGTGGTCGACCCGCGGCGAAGTTGCCGCCGAGATCGCTGAATTCGACGAGATGAACGCTCCGCTGAGAGAACGGATCGAAGCGGTGGAGCTTGCGGCGCTCAATCCCGACGACAACCCGGATCTCTACAACTACGCGATCCAGGGCGGGGGGGCCGTGTTTGCGAACTCGTGTTCGCAGTGCCACGGACGCGGTGCTGACGGCGCGGTCGGGTACCCCAACCTTCTGGACGACGATTGGCTGTGGGGGGGCTCGATCGACGAGATCTACTACACGATCAGCCACGGCATCCGAAACGATGACGATCTCGACAGCCGCTATTCCGAGATGACGCCCTTTGGCGAGGTCCTGTCGGATGAAGAGATCACCAGTGTCGTTCAATATGTCCGGCAGATCTCGGATCAGGAGGCCGATGCCACGCTGGCCGCAGCCGGCGAGGAGGTCTATTTGAGCAGCTGCTCGGCCTGTCATGGCGTGAACGGAGCCGGTGAGCGGTTCCTCGGCGCGCCGAACCTGACCGATGCGATCTGGCTCTATGGCGGGTCCGAAGAGGTCATCGAGGCCACGGTGCGCGATGGACGCTTTGGGGTGATGCCACCGTTTTCGGCCGCAGCATCGGATGCCGGTCGCCTGAACGAGGCTGCGCTTCGCTCGGTCGCGGTCTACGTCCATTCGCTGGGCGGAGGGGAGTAATCCCCGATACGAGATCCGGTGACCCCTCCCGGTCACCGGCTAAGATGCCGGTTCTGGTCCTGTTCGCGCGTTTCCTACAGAACCGGCATCTTCTTTCCCCCTTCAGCCGCAGAAGATCCCCGGATCACTATCCCGGCCCGAACCCCTTTTAGCATCAGCCCATCTGCCCCCCTGTCGTGCCACGCAGCCGGACCCGGGCCTTGTCGCTGAGCGATACCCAGACCGCCAGCGCCACCATCCCGCCGCAATAAAGCGCCCCTATCAACAGCACCACCTCGCCAGGAACGGGGCCGATATCGGCCCGCTCGATAACCTCGCGGACGCTTTGGGCCTGGACGGGATGGATCAGCAATTTTCCGACATAGGCGGTGGCCTGGATCAGCAGGATCCAGACGTAATTGCGCCGCACCCGCCGTGCCAGCGAGGTAACAAAGCCGATATGGTATTGCGGGCGCAGGTAATCCTCGGCCAGCACGGATTGCCAGTTCTCCTCGGTGTGCAGATCGCCGCCATCGCGCAGCATGGGGGCGTAGAAATGCGTCTCCAACCAACGGCTGCGCGCCCGCCAGACGTTGAAATAGCGATAACGCCGCGCCTCGAGCGCCAGAAACAACAACATCAGGATACCCACCAGCAACAGCGGCAGCGGCGACGCTTCGGGTGACGCGAAGGAGATCGACAGCGCCACGCCAAGCGTGACCACGGCCCAGTTCGTTGTCGTATCCAGCCGGGTGCGCCAGATCGTGCTGCGGTAAACCTCGCCGCGATAAAGATGTGCCAAGGCACCGATTTCGGCGGCGGAAAACTCCTGCTCAGGCTCCGGATGGCGTTTGTCCATGATCTGGCGACCCCTGTCCTGCTGCACGCCGACGTGGCGATTGCCACAGCATTGCACAGCCTGCGAGACCAGGCAAAGCCACCATGGCGTGGCGAATTCAACCTTTGCTGATCAAACATATGCCTCAGATAGATCTTTTTATCTCGCACAGCGGTTCTGCCGGGTTTGACTTGATCTGCGTCAAGGCTGCACCACCATGGCAAGCCTAGAAGGCATTATGGCCACCGCCATTCCCAAGGAGCGCACCGTCCCATGAGTTCCAGCGAGCAGCCGCAAAAGCTCTATGCCGCGCAAGAGCCGGTGTTTCCCAAGCGTGTGAATGGTGCTTTTCGCAACCTGAAATGGATCATCATGATCGTGACGCTGGGTATTTATTACCTGACGCCATGGATCCGCTGGGATCGCGGCCCGTCGCTGCCTGATCAGGCGGTGTTGCTCGATCTGGCCAGCCGGCGTTTTTTCTTCTTCTGGATCGAGATCTGGCCGCATGAGTTCTATTTCGTGGCCGGGCTGTTGATCATGGCCGGGCTGGGGCTGTTTCTGTTTACCTCGGCGCTGGGCCGGGTCTGGTGCGGGTACGCCTGCCCACAGACCGTTTGGACCGACCTGTTTTATGCCGTCGAACGCTGGATCGAGGGCGACCGCAACGCGCGGCTGCGCTTGTGGAAGGCGAAATGGACGGCCCGCAAGGTTCGGCTCAGGCTCACCAAATGGCTGGCCTGGTTCATGATCGCGGTGGCGACCGGCGGGGCCTGGGTGTTCTATTTCACCGATGCGCCGACGCTGGCGGTCAATCTGGTCACCCTGAACGCGCATCCCGTCGCCTACACGACCATCGCGATCCTGACCGCCACAACATTCCTGTTTGGCGGCTTCATGCGCGAACAGATCTGCGTCTACATGTGCCCCTGGCCGCGCATTCAGGCCGCGATGATGGATGAGGATACCATCACCGTGGCCTATCGCGAATGGCGGGGGGAGCCGCGCGGCAAGCATCGCAAGGCCGCTGGTGCCGAGAACCTGGGCGATTGCATCGACTGCATGGCCTGCGTGAATGTCTGCCCGATGGGCATCGACATCCGCGACGGCCAGCAACTTGAATGCATCACCTGTGCGCTGTGTATCGACGCGTGCGATGAAATGATGGCCAAGATCGGCAAGCCGCGCGGGTTGATCGACTATATGGCGCTGACCGATGAAGCCAGCGAGCGCGCCGGCAACCAGAAAAGATCGGTTTGGAAACATATCCTGCGGCCGCGCACGATTCTCTACACGGCGATGTGGGCCGCCATCGGCGTGGCTTTGGTGGTTTTGCTGTTTATCCGGTCCGAGATTGACGTGACCGTGTCGCCCATCCGCAACCCGACCTATGTGGTTCTCAGCGATGGGACGATCCGCAACACCTATGACTTGCGGCTGATGAACATGCAGAATGAAGCCCGCGACTTTGAAATCACCGTGACCTCCGAGGCCGCCCTGGGAGTCGCGCTGGAAGGCTCTGACGGGGTCACCGTGACAGTGCCCGCAGACAGCACGCGATTGCAGCGCGTTTATGTGTTGAGCGCCCCGGACGATCCGGCCGCCCGCGCCGCCAGCACCGATTTACGATTTTGGATTGAGGACGAATTGAGTGGTACACGCAGCTATCAGGATACGATTTTCAATGGACGGGAAGGGCAATAGGGATGTCTGAGAACGATACATCGCCTTCGGGCCGTGAGTTGACCGGCCGCAAGGTTCTGATGATCTTTATCGCGTTTTTTGGACTGGTCTTTGGCACAAACTTTTATATGGCGTATCAGGCAGTAAGCACCTTTCCGGGGCTTGAGGTATCGTCGTCTTATGCCGACAGTCAGGATTTCAACATCCGGCGCGACGCGCAAGAGGCGCTTGGCTGGTCCGCGTCGGTTTCAGTCGATGTCGAGACCGGGATCCTGACGCTCGGCCTTGTCGATCGGGACGGCGTTCTGGTCGATCCCGTCGAGTTTCAGGCGTTGCTGACGCGGCCGACCAATCAGACAGAGGACCAGCTGCTGGACCTGACGCCGGGCACCGTGGCCTTTACCGCGCCGGTCGATATT
Source organism: uncultured Nioella sp. (assembly GCA_963975135.1). Classification (GTDB taxonomy): domain Bacteria; phylum Pseudomonadota; class Alphaproteobacteria; order Rhodobacterales; family Rhodobacteraceae; genus Alterinioella. The sequence goes on from CAXBGQ010000137.1 coordinate 5,224, forward strand.
TCGCCCGGGCGCTGGCGGCTGCGGCTGACCGGCATCGCGCAGGACGGCACCGATTACCGCCATAATATCACATTTACCTTGCCGAATTGAGACCGGCCTTGAGCGCAACCGCCGATCATCCCCGCCCTGTCCCCCGGGCCGAGGCCGCGGCCCCGGTCGACGGGCGGTTGATGCTGTCGCTGCCGACAATCCATTGCGCGGGCTGTATTTCGCGGGTCGAACGGGCGCTGGAGGGCGCACCGGGCGTCAACTCCGCGCGGGTGAACCTGACGCTGAAACGCGCGGCGATTGAGGCCGATGCAGACGTAACGGCCGAGGATCTGGTCAGCGTCCTGGCGGGTGCCGGCTATGAAGCCCATGAGCTGGACCCCGGCGTTCTGGCGGCGACCGACGCCGATCCCGGCGCGCGCGATCTCCTGATGCGGCTGGCCGTCGCGGGCTTTGCGATGATGAACGTGATGCTGCTTTCGGTGGCCGTCTGGTCCGGGGCGGAGGGCACCACGCGCGACATGATGCATTGGATTTCGGCGGCCATCGTGCTGCCTGCGATTGTGTTCACCGGCAAACCTTTTTACGTGAACGCCTGGGGCGCGCTACGCGCCGGGCACCTGAACATGGATGTGCCGATATCTCTGGCCATCCTGTTGGCCGTGGGCACGTCGCTATATGAAACCATGCTCTCGGGCGAATACGCCTATTTCGACGCCGCCATATCGCTGACCTTCTTTCTGCTGGCGGGCCGGTATCTGGACTATCGCACACGCGCTTCGGCCCGGTCTGCGGCGCAGGAGCTGGCGGCGCTTGAGGTGCCGCGCGCGGTGCGGCTGCGCGACGGGGTCGAGGAAACCGTCGGCGTCGCCGATCTGATCCCCGGCGATGTCGTGCTGGTGCGCCCCGGCGGACGCATCCCCGTCGATGGGCTGGTGGCGGAGGGCAATTCCGAGATCGACCGCGCCCTGATGACCGGCGAAAGCCTGCCTGCCTTTGCCGGGCCGGGCCACGCGGTTTCGGCGGGCGAGGTGAACCTGACCGGGCCTTTGCAGGTAAATGTGACGGCAGCGGGCAAGGACACATCGCTGCACCGGATCGCCGATCTGGTCGCCATCGCGGAAAGCGGCCGCAGCCGGTATACCTCGCTGGCCGATCAGGCGGCCAAGCTCTATGCGCCGGGGGTGCATATCCTGGCGGCGGTCGCGGCGGTTGGATGGTATCTCTACACTTGGGATTTGCGCATCGCGCTCAACATCGCGGCGGCGGTTCTGATCATCACCTGCCCCTGCGCGCTTGGCCTGGCCGTGCCTGCGGTGACAACGGCGGCGTCGGGGCGGCTTTTCCGCAAGGGCATGCTGATCAAGGACGGCACCGCGATGGAACGTCTGGCCGAGGTCGATACGGTCGTCTTTGACAAGACCGGCACCCTGACGCTTGGCGCGCCGCAGCCGGTGGGGCTGGAGCATTTCTCGGAGACCGAGGCAAAGGTGGCGCTTGGGTTGGCGCAGGGATCGTCGCATCCACTGGCGCAGGCATTGGTCACGGGATTGTCCGGGCCTGCCTCCCCGCTGAGCAATCTGCGCGAAGTTCCGGGCTTTGGCGTTGAGGCCATCTGGAAGGACACCCCCGTGCGCCTTGGGGTCGAGGGCAAGTTGAACGGCAAGGTCGTGCGCCTTGGCCGCGCGGCATGGGTGGGGGCAGAGGCCCCGGACGTTACTGCGACCTTCCTGCAAATCGGCGATGGCGCGCCGGTGGCGCTGACCTTCACCGACAGCCTGCGCCCCGGCGCGGTTGAGGCCTTGCGCGGATTGAAAGCCAACGGGCTGCGGGTGCTGCTGATCTCGGGCGACACGGGTGGCGCGGTGCGCCGCTTCGCCGATGAGATCGGTATTGATGAGGTGATGGCCGAGGCGCTGCCCGCCGACAAGGCCGCGCGGATTGCCGCGCTGTCGGATGCGGGCGCGAAGGTTTTGATGGTGGGCGACGGGCTGAACGATACGGCCGCTCTTGCGGCGGCGCATGTCTCGATCTCACCGGCTTCGGCGCTGGACGCGGCGCGGGTGGCGTCCGACATGGTGCTGCTGGGTCAGGACCTCGCCCCGATTGCCGAGGCCTTCGATGTGGCCGTAAAGGCGCGCGCCCGGATCCGGGAAAATTTCACCATCGCCACGGTCTATAACGTGGTCGCCGTGCCCATCGCGATTGCCGGTTTTGCGACGCCGCTTGCGGCGGCCTTGGCGATGTCGGCCAGTTCGATTACGGTGTCCCTGAACGCGCTGCGGCTGAAATAGGCCGGGAAAGGCATCTCGGACATGAACGTGCTTGTTATCCTTATCCCGGTTTCCCTGTTTCTGGGCGGGCTTGGCCTGTTGGCGTTTTTCTGGATGCTGCGGAAGGGGCAATTCGACGACCCCGACGGCGATGCCAACCGGATCCTGCGCAGCGATTATGACGATAAACCGAAAACCTGATTACGGCCCGTAGGTGGTGCAGGTCACATTGCGCGACATGAGCCGCGCGCAGGCGCGTTCGGCACCTTCCTCGGTCATTCCGGCAAATTGCGCCTCATATCCGCCGGGGCGGTTCACCACATTTCGCAGCGCCCCACCAAAGGTGCCAAGCTCGGTCAGTGCGGTCTGCAAAAGCAGCCGTTCGGCGGCGTTGCGGCTGGGATGGCGGCCAAGCGAGACACCATAAAGGCGGGTGCCGGTCGAAGAGGCGCGGGTCACGATCTCCTGGGCCGGGGGGGCAGGGTCGAGGTTGATCACGGCCAGTTCGACCTCGGCAGAATCCAGCGCGATAATTTCGGGACGCGGCAGCGGAGACATCAGTGGTGCCTGCACGAGCGGGGCGATTGTGTCGGTGATAGCCGCGACGATGGCGATCGCCTCCTCGGCCGCGGTGGGCGCGTCACCTTCAACGGTTTCGGCAAGCTCCACACGCAGTGCATCGGGGGCCGGGTCGGGACCTGCCTGTGCGACCTCCTCGGCAGGCGGATCGGTCAGGGCGGATTCGACGGCGTCTTCCACAGCCGCCAGAAGCGCGACCGACATTTCCGGGGCGTCGCCCGGAACTTGCGGC
>CAXBGQ010000138.1:0-8290 GCA_963975135.1 uncultured Nioella sp.
CTGCATCGCGGCTATCGAGCCCGTCGAGCACCCGGTCGCGGGTATCGGCGGTGGCGGCGTTCAGGATGGCCCCGACCCGATCGGCCGGGTTGCCGCCAAAGGAGGGCGAGGGTTGGGCGTCAAGCTCGGCCAGCAACTGATCGCCCACGCGCGCGATGGTGGCGGGATCGACGGCGCCGGTGACCGAGACCGCATGGGCCACGATATGGGCGCGGTCGGCGGGCAGGTCGGCCAAGAGGGCGGCGGCCTTGGACACTGGCAGCTTGGCCAGCAGGATGGCGCAGATCTCGGCGCTTTCGCGGGTCACGAGCGGGGCCAGCCGGTCGGGCTCCATCGCGGCCAGCCTGCGCCAGGGGTCGGGCGGGCCCTCGGCCTCGGCGCGGTCGCGCAGACGGGTGCGGGCATCCTCGGACAGATGGGTTTCCATCAGATCGAGCGCACCGGCCATGTCGCGCGGAAAGATCAGCCCGACATTATCGAGGCTCTGGGCAAATTCCTGTGCAATGGCGGCCAGTGTCGGGCGGTCGACATGGGCCAGCGTGGCCATGCGTTCAACCAGCCGTTCCTGTTGCCGCTGGCTAAGCCCCGTCAGGCGCGGCACCGCGCCCTCGGAGACCAAGAGCCGGACGATGACGGCGGCCTTTTCGGCATTGCTGAGATGACGGACCGGGGCCATTTTTATGGCCGGATCCATGACGTCCTGTATCAGCTCCATCAAGCTGCCCCCAAAATTGCTCCTGATACCCCGGGGATCAGCATCGCGGCAGCGGGTTAAGAGGGGGTTTCCGGGGCACCGTGCAAATGCGCCGGGTTTTGGTCAAATTTGAGTGGGATTGGCGAGGCTCAGAGCCCCGCATCCTCCGCCGCGCCGATCATCAGGTTGAGGTTCTGCACCGCTGTGCCCGATGCGCCCTTGCCCAGATTGTCGAGCGTGGCCGTCAGGGTCCAGATCCCCGCCGCATCGTCACCATGAACCGAAAGCCGCATCTCATTGGTGCCATTGACGGCCTGCGGGTCGATCCGGTCAGGGGCGTCCGCCACCGTGACGAACCGGGCATCGGCGTAGAAATCGGCCAAAGCCGATGTCAGGGCCGCCTTGTCGGGATTGCCGGTCAGGGCATCGCGATGCAGGTGCAGCTGCACCACCATGCCTTGCGCGAAATTGCCCACGGCGGGCTGAAACGCGGGTTGGCGGTCGAGGCGGCCATGGCGCATGATCTCGGGCACGTGTTTGTGGCCCTGGCCCATGGCATAGAGGAAAAGCGCCGGTGCGGTGCCCGCCTCATATTCCGCGATCAGCGCCTTGCCGCCGCCGGTATAGCCGGAAATGCCGGTGAGTGTGGCGGTGTGATCTGCGGGCAGGAGCCCGGCATCGCGCAGGGGCCGGATCAACGCGATGGATCCGGTGGCGTAGCAGCCGACATTGGCGACATGGGCGGCCTTAGCGATGGCTTCGCGCTGGCCGGGCAGTTCGGGCATGCCATAGGTCCAGCCCGGCGCGATGCGATGCGCGGTCGAGGCGTCGATGATCCGGGTGTCGCCGGCCATGGCCACAGCCTCGATTGCCGCCGCGTCGGGCAGGCAGAGGATAGCGATATCGGCGGCGGCGAAGGCCTCGGCACGGGCGGCGGCCTCCTTGCGGCGGGCGGGATCGACCGAGATGAGGGGGACATCAGCGCGGCCCGTCAGCCGCTCACGGATTTGCAGGCCGGTTGTTCCGGCTTCGCCGTCGATAAAGACCTTGGCCGCCATGGCAAAAGCTTCCTTTTTGGATATGTCGTGAACTGAAGGGGGGTATTGCGGGGAGGGATCAGGCCCGTCGTCGCACGCGGGCCACGCGGGCAGCACCGCCAAAGGCGGGCAGGGGCGCGGGATAAGCCATTGGGACCGGCATCGGATGCTCCTTCACGCGCAAGGATCGCGCGCGGTTTGCGCCTATCAGAGGTGGCGCGAAAATGCAATTGGCGGCTCCTCGCCCTGTTGGCCGTTCCCTGCAATCGCTATCGCGGATGCGTGGACGATGTGCCGGGCCAGACGCGGTCCCCTGGCCTCAGTCCTCGCCGAACACCCGCGCAAAGATCGTGTCGACATGCTTGGTGTGATAGCCGAGGTCGAATTTCTCGTTGATCTCATCGGCCGACAGCGCCGCGCGCACCTCGTCATCGGCCAACAATTCTTCACGGAAATCTGTGCGATGGTCCCAGACCTTCATCGCGTTTCGCTGCACCAGCCGATAGGCATCCTCGCGGCTGACGCCGGCCTGGGTCAGCGCCAGAAGAACCCGCTGGCTCATCACAAGGCCAGGAAACTTGTTCATGTTTTCCAGCATGTTCTCGGGGTAAACCAGCAGCTTTTCGATCACGCCAGTCAGCCGCGACAGCGCGAAATCCAGCGTGATGGTGGTGTCGGGGCCGATATTGCGTTCGACCGAACTGTGCGAAATGTCGCGTTCATGCCAGAGCGCCACATTCTCCATCGCGGGCACCACCGCCATGCGCACCAGACGGGCAAGGCCGGTCAGGTTCTCGGTCAGCACGGGGTTCTTCTTGTGCGGCATGGCCGAAGATCCCTTCTGTCCCATCGAAAAGAACTCGGCCGCCTCCAGCACTTCGGTGCGCTGCATGTGGCGGATTTCGGTCGAGATGTTCTCGATACTTGAGCCGATCACGCCCAAAGTGGCGAAAAACGCGGCGTGCCGGTCGCGCGGGATGACTTGCGTGCTGATCGGTTCGGGCACCAGGCCCAGTTTGTCGCAGACATGTTCTTCAACGGCAGGGTCGATATTGGCGAAGGTGCCGACGGCACCCGATATGGCCCCGGTGGCGATCTCGGCCCGCGCATCGCGCATGCGCGAAAGGTTGCGGTCCATCTCGGCATAGAACCGCGCGAAGGTCAGGCCCATCGTGGTCGGTTCGGCATGGATGCCGTGGCTGCGCCCGATGCGGATCGTGTTTTTGTGTTCAAACGCGCGCCGTTTAAGCGCTGCCAACAGGCCCTGCAGATCCTTGATAAGAATATCGGCGGCGCGCACCAGTTGCACGTTGAAACAGGTGTCCAGCACATCCGACGAGGTCATGCCCTGATGCACGAACCGGGCCTCATCATTGCCGATGATTTCGGCCAGATGGGTCAGAAAGGCGATGACATCATGTTTGGTGACGGCTTCGATCTCATCGATGCGGGCCACGTCGAACTCAACATCCTTGGCTTTCCAAACAGCTTCGGCGTTTTCGCGCGGGATCACGCCCAGATCGGCCTGCGCGTCGCAGGCATGCGCCTCGATCTCGTACCAGATGCGGAATTTGGTCTCGGGCGACCAGATTTTGACCATCTCGGGGCGGGAATAACGGGGGATCATGGGCAGCTCGCCTTGCTCTTGTGACGCGGGTTGCGCCCTCTTACGGTGGGGCAGGGATGACCACAAGCCAAGGGGATGTCGCACCGATGCGCATGGTTGCGGGAATTGCGCTGATAGCGGCGCTTTGGGCCGGGGGCGCGCGCGCCGAATGGGTGCAGATGGACGATGCCGGGATCACGGCGGCGCTCACGGATGTCGAGATTGTCTATGATACCGGCCCGACGCAGCGGTTCTATGCCTCGGGGCGGACATTTTATGACGATGCCCGGCCCGGTTGGGGCTATTGGCGGGTCGAGGCGGGGCAATATTGCAGCCAATGGGTGGCGATGGCCTGATCCTGACCGAGACCGGGCGGCTTTGCTATGGCGCTGCCGCCCCGATGCAGGCCGAGCGGCGCTATCTTTGGCGCGCCGATGGCGCGGGTATTGCCGTGTTCTTTGCCGATGGCCGGCCATTTCATTGGTTTTCAATGGCAGCGCCCGAGGCGCATCACGATTGCCCGCCGGACAACTATCATGTGGCGTATGATTTCGGCGCATGGCCGCGCTGGCAAAGCAGATGGGCGGTGACCGGCCCGCGCAAGGATTATGTGATGTGGAGCCAGTATGAGCAGGGTGATGCGGGGCCGGACGGGGGGTAGGAGTTCAGCCGGTCGTGACGGCTGTTCCTGCACGGGATGGTGGGCAGACCACCCACCATCCCTACGCTTGCTAGACATGCCGACGCGTTCCTTTGCACCCAGGAAATTTCGAGCAACCTAGGAACTTATCTCCTGTTTTCTTGTTGGTGCGCTCAGCCATCGACGAACCGCATCTTGGGCACTTCGTTTTGTCCCCTTCCTTAGCGACAGCCTGTTTCCGAAGACCCCTGACATGTGCTGTTCTGGTTGCCCTGTTTGCGACCAGCGCGGTATGCCGCAGCTTTTCCACAAAATCTGTTACTTGATCTTGAGAGAATACCGACATGCGCCTTGCATTGACGTAGTCTGCAAGTTCCCGCGCGCTCCAAAGCACGTTGTTAGGCATGTCGGTTTTTGGTTGGGCAGAACCAACGAAAACCACAACGTTGTGGATGTCGACAGCCCGTAGTGACAGGAGTTCCTGCACTGTTTTGACATGCTTGAAGTTCTGTCTCAGAGGGTTTTGAAACTGCGATTTGTGGCGTCTGAGTGTTTGCGTCCACCGAGCTTGCCTCTCACCGCCGAATATCCAGCCTTTCATGTTCTTCGTTTCAACGACAAATATGCCGAATTGGGAGACAACGATATGATCGATCTGCGTAGTTCCACCGTTTGTTGGCAGCGTTAAATCATTGAGAATGACATATTCGTTCGGGTTTAGCGCCGACTTCATACGTGAAGTGACCCGGGCCTCTCCCATCGCACCTTTTACCGTGGGTGAACGGAAGTAGAAATATACCGCGAATATTGCGGTGAAAGCCAAGAATAGAAACCCGAATTCCAAAACAGTCTCCCAAAAATTCGTCGGTCCGCTGAACCTAAACGAACGCGCGGCAGCAGGTTGAATTGATCAAAAAAAATGGAAAGTCAAATAGGTGTTTAGTCCTGACCCTCGAGGTTATTTCCGAGAGGTATGTTGTACTGAGCAATCCGGTTTTAATGATGATCGATGTTTCTTATGCGGGCGATGAGGTCTTGATTGATGTGCCAGATAAATAGCGCCGGGATCGGGCCTCGCTCTTTTCGAGACATTGTTGCGCAAACCCCTACCGGCCAGTGGATCGCTGCATTGCCAGCTTGCCTTCCCTCTTTGGCATGCGCGCCTGACCTGCCGGTCAACGGTACGAGATGCTGTTTTGACGTGCCCGTCCCAGAATATTTCCTTCAATTCGAACGATAGGAACGCACCAACAACAGGTGAACAGCGACCAAATCGCTGGCCACGGACGGGCAGGTGCAACTTTCACCGGAAGTCAGCCCTTCCGCCCCTTCATCAACCGGTCGGCCTTTTTGCGCACCAGAACCGATCGCAGGTCGTGCATCGCCAAGAGCAGCCGGTCGGTCACGTCTTCCAGCGCGTCATCCTCGGCCCGGCTCTGCGCCCATTGCGTGGTCAGGTTCAGGTAATCGACGGCGCGGTGGATGTCATCAAGATCCCGTTCCGCCAGCACCGCGCGGCGTTCGGCGATCCAATCGGCGATTACTGCCTTTTCCGCATCGCTGAGGACATGATCGCCATGGGCGCGCACATTGCCGTTCTTGACATTGATGACGGCCAGTTCGGTCATCTCGATCCGGCGTTGGCGGTTTTCGGTATCGACCCTGAACACCGCCGCGCCGTTTTCGCGGATGCGGAAATAATATTCTGGCAATTCTGACATTCCCGGCCTCCGCCCGCCTCTGGTTTGCGCCAATCTAGGAACCGGCGGGGGGGCTGTCAAAGGCGTTCAGGGTCTGCGTGCCACGATAAAGTGACTTGGCGGCGATTTCGGGAAATCTCCGGTCTCGATGATCTCGAAACCGGCTTGCGTGATGGCCCGCTCCAGACCGGCGGTTGACAGGAAATGCACCCTGGGGGCCTTGCCCACCAGCCGCATCGCCCCGATCACCGGCTTCAGCAGGCTGTAGCGCCCGGCCAGACAGGGCGTTTTAGAGATGAAGAGCCCGCCCGGTTTGACCAACCGGGCGATGTCGCGGATGCCGGCGGCGGGATCGGGCAGCAGATGCAGGATGTTGAACCCGGTCACCACGTCAAAGGGGCCTGCGGGAATGCCGTCGTTCTCAAGCGTGGCGGTGAGAAAGGTGATATTGCCCCGCGGTTGCGGCTTGGCGCGGGCAATCTCGATCATTGCGGGGGAAATATCGGTGGCGGTGATGCGGGCGACATGGGGGGTATGTTCCAGCGCCGTGCCGCCGGTGCCGCAGCCCAGTTCCAGCATGTGATCGGATGCGGTCAGATAGCTTTGGGTGCGCGCCAACGTATGCGCATAGGCCTCCCTATTGCGGATCGGGCGGGCGGCATAGCCGGGGGCGGCCTTGTCCCAGAAAGCGGCGGTGTTCATCGGCGTGTCTCCTTTGGCCTCGCATATAACGGGGCCGACCGTTCAAGGGAATTGCACATCTCGGCAGTCATGATATGCAAATATGCATGGATTGGCGCAGCGTCTCCTTTGACTGGAACCAGGTCCGGGCCTTTCTGGCCACGGTCGAGGAAGGCTCTCTGTCGGCCGCTGCCCGTGCGCTTGGCCTGACCCAACCCACGCTTGGCCGTCAGGTTGCGGGGCTGGAGGTGGCGCTCGGGGTGACGCTTTTTGAGCGGACCGGCAAGACGCTTGTGCTGACCGCACCGGGGCTGGAATTGCTGGAGCATGTGCGCGCCATGGGCGAGGCCGCCAACCGGATATCGCTGAGCGCGACAGGCCAGAGCCAGACCATCGCGGGCCATGTCCGCCTCTCGGTCAGCGACAGCTTTGCCGCTTATATCCTGCCGCCGATATTGGCCCAACTGGCCCGCATTGCGCCCGGCATCATCGTCGAGGTCGTGGTGTCCAACGCGCTGAGCGATCTCAGACGCCGCGAGGCCGATATCGCCCTCCGCCATGTCCGCCCGACCGAGCCTGACCTGATCGCCCGGCTGATCCGCACTGACCATGCCCATCTCTATGCCGCCCCGACCTATATCCGCCGCCATGGCCTGCCCGCATCTCTCGGCCAAACCCAAGACGCGCTTTTCGTCGGTGTCGATCAAACCCCTGCCATGATCGACTTTCTTGCCGCCCACGGCCTGCATCTCACCCCGAAGAATTTCCGCTTTTATTGCGAGAACACAGTTGTGGGGTGGGAGATGGTCAAACAGGGGCTGGCAATCGGCGTGATGTCCGAAGATATCGCGGGCCGCACCGAAGGTGTGACCCGTATTCTACCCGAATTTGCGCCGATCCCGGTGCCGGTCTGGCTGACCACGCATCGCGAATTGCACACCAGCGCGCGAATCCGGCTGGTCTATGATCTGCTGGCCGAGGCATTGCGGTAAAGTGCGGTGGCATGGAACCCGCTCTACCGATGGCGGCAGACCAATGCGCTTGGGGTGAGGCGGGCCTGCCCCTCAACCATTGCCGCGCGTTGAAAACAGGCTGGCTTCCTCGGCTGCCTTCTTGATCGCGCGCGATTTGTTCAGGGTCTCCTGAAACTCGGCCTCGGGGTCGCTGTCATAGACCACGCCGCCCCCGGCCTGAATGTAAAGCGTCTCATCCTGAACCACCGCCGTGCGCAGGGCGATGCACATATCCATATCGCCACCGGCGCTGAAATAGCCCACACCGCCGCCATAGACACCGCGTTTTTCGGGCTCAAGCTCGTCGATGATCTGCATCGCGCGCACCTTGGGCGCACCCGACACGGTGCCCGCAGGCAACCCGGCCAACAACGCCGACAGCGCGTCGTGATCGTCCGAAAGTTCACCCACCACGTTCGAGACGATATGCATCACATGGCTGTAACGCTCGATGATGAATTCTTCGGTCGGGCGCACGGTGCCGATCTTTGACACCCGCCCGGTATCGTTGCGCCCCAGATCGAGCAGCATCAGATGTTCGGCCAGCTCCTTTTGATCGGCCAACAGATCGGCCTCCAGCGCCTTGTCCTCCTCGGGCGTGGCCCCGCGTGGCCGGGTGCCAGCGATGGGACGGATCGTGACCTCGCCGCCAAACACCCGCACCAGGATCTCGGGGCTGGCACCGATCACCTGGAAACCGCCGAAATTGAAGAAGAACATGAAAGGCGAGGGGTTGGTGCGCCTGAGCGCACGGTAAAGCGCGAAGGGCGGCTCGCGGAAATCCTGCCGCCAGCGTTGGCTGGGCACGACCTGAAAGATGTCGCCGGCGCGGATGTAATCCTTGGCGGTTTCGACGGCGGCCAGGTAATCGGGCTTGGCGAAATTCGATACCGGTTCGGCGATGCCATGGGCCTCGCCC
>CAXBGQ010000139.1:0-8239 GCA_963975135.1 uncultured Nioella sp.
GTGGACCCAACCTTGACCCGTATCCAGATCGCCGCGCGCGTCTTGCAGGAACAGATCTTTCCGCAGGCCGTGGCAGGCTTTGACGATCCGCAGATCCTGGCCATCGAACAGATCGATTTCGGTGATGTCACCGGCGTGCATCTGGTGGGCACTTATACCGACCCGGCAATCGGCCCGATGTTGGTGCGGCTGACGATGATGCTGCATCCCGACCGGCCCGAAGGATATTTCACCATTTCCAATATCAATTTGTCGCTGGTGCCGGTGAATGACGGCGAGACGCTGGCCGCATCGCTGACCGGGCGGGTGCTGAATTCCTGGGTTTATCCCTAAAGCACTTCTCGGAATATCTGAAACATGGTGCATCACTTAACGCGTTGAAATCTTTGATTTCAGGCAGCGTTAGGTGATTCAGGGTTTCCGAAAGTGCCATAACCCATCGTTAACCTTTCCTGCGCCATGGTTGCGGGCATGACCCGTTCCCTTGACCGATTCTGCGAAGCGCCCCAGCCGGGGTTTGATCTGGGCGACAGCCCCGTTGTCACCGTGCGGGCCCCAAGTTGTGATCCCGGTGCCGATCTGGCAGAGGATCACCGCAAGAACCACCGCCTGCGCCTGCGGCAGCGTTTTACCGAGGGCGGCGCGCAGGCGGTGCCCGATTACGAATTGCTGGAGATGGTGCTTTTTCGCGCCATACGCCGGGGCGATACCAAACCGTTGGCCAAACGGCTGCTCAAGGCCTTTGGCGATCTCAACCATGTCATTGCCGCGCCGCCCGCGCGCCTCAAGGACGTGCAGGGCGTCGGTGACGCGGTGGTATTCGAGCTGAAGCTGATGGAGGCCGTAGGCCACCGCATGGCCCGTGCGCGGATCATCGGGAAACCGGTTCTGTCCTCCTGGGACAGCCTGCTGGAATATTGCCAGACCGCCATGGCGCATCAGGATATCGAACAGTTCCGGGTGCTGTATCTGGATCGCAAGAATGTGCTGATCGCCGATGAGGAGCAACAGCGCGGCACGGTCGATCATGTGCCGGTCTATCCGCGTGAAGTGGTCAAGCGCGCCCTGGAACTGAACGCGACGGCGATGATTCTTGTCCACAATCACCCATCGGGCGACCCGACCCCGTCCGAGGCCGATATCACCATGACCTACGCCATCCGCGACGCCGCGGAAGTGTTGGGCATTCTGGTCCACGATCACCTGATTATCGGCAAGGCGAGTGAACTGAGTTTCCGCAGCGAGGGGTATTTGTAACGCGGGGTTTCAGACCCAATCCACACCGGCCTGACCGCCGGCGGGGGTGTCCTGACTGTGGATGTTGATCCAGCGCCCGCCTTGGGCCTGCCAGATTGACGTGACATACATCCGCGACACCCCGTCTTTACCCAACCCGACAAAATCGGCGCAATAGACGATGGCGGCGTGATCCGGACCTAGCGGGATAATCCGCACATCCGACAGTTCAAATTGCCGGACAGAAGGACCGGCAGACAGCTGGGCAACATGTTCGGCCTTGCCGGAAAACCCGTCCGGATACACCCCCAGAAAATCCTCCGACAAGGCCGCGCTGTCTGCCGCGCTGTCGCCTTTGACCAGAGCCTCCCAAACGCCGGTCTCGCAAGCCAGAAGGGTTTCGCGCAACCTGTCATCCATCGCGTTCATCCCTATCGCAGCCAGACCTCGACCCGCCGGTTCACAGCCCGGCCAGCGGCGGTATCGTCGCAGGCCATCGGCAGCGCCTCGCCAAAGGCCGCGACCCGCAGGCGCACGCGGTTCAGGTCACCACCCGAGGCCGCCGCGATGACGGCCAGGCGCACCGCCTCGGCCCGGCCCCGCGCCAGCCGCAGATTGGCGTTCGCGCCGCCCTGACCATCGGAAAACCCGGCAAACAGCAATTCGCGCCCGTCATAGGCCCCGCGTTCGATGGCACGGGCCAGACGCGCAACCGCGCCCAGTGAATAGGCATCGAGATCCGTGGTGCCATCGCCAAACCGGAAGGTGGGCGACAATCGCTCGGCACCGGACATGGCGGCAATCAATTCCTGCAGATCCTCCAGGTCGATCTCGGCACCAGCCGCGGCAATGGCGTTGGCCAGCCGGTCACCCTGAGCGCCCAAAGGTTGCGCGGTGATGGCCTGATTTACAAAACCAAGCCTGCGAATCACGCGGTCTGCCTCCTGACTGTCGAAAAACGCCAGAAACTCGCGACCGAGCTGTGGCATCCGGCGCACCGGCAGATAAAGGAACATCGGTGCCGTCAGCGGGTAGTCTTCGGCCTTCAGGCTGTCGGGCGTGGCGGTTTGACGAAATCCGCAAGACCCCTGCAAAGGCACCGGCCGGGCATTGCCGATCTCGGAAAAGCTGCCGATGCCGATGGCAAAGGGATCTTGCGCCACCGCATCGGCCAGATCGGCCGTGCTCACGTGGCGGATGATGCCGGGCATCGGCGTCAGATCGAACGGGGCCAGCACCCGTGTTTCAACATCCTGCGCATGGCCCGTGGCAATATCCATCAGATGCAACGCAATCGGCGCATCCGGTCCGCCAAGTTCCTGCCAATTGGTGATCTCTCCCGCGAAAAGCCGTGCCAGATCCTCCAGCGACAGGGCGTCCACCGGGTTGCCCGGTGCCACCAGCGGCACAAGGGCATCCAGGCCCATGATACGGCTGCGGGCCACCATCGAGATGTCGCCCTGATCGGCGGCGCGCGCGGCGGCGGCCTCGACCGGGTCGGGCTGGCGGGTGGCCAGCGCAATATCGGCCTCGCGCCCCAAAAGCGCCGCAAGCCCGGCATCGGTGCTGGTGCCGGTCACGTAGAACCGCGCCGCGACCCCGCCATCGGCGCGGATCAGGGCAAAGACCGAACGCGCGCCATCCAGCACCTGCCGGCGCAGACGATAGCCCCGGCTGTCGGCGAAGCGTTCAATCAGGGCCGGGAACAGCTGTTCGGTGATGGCCACCGCCCCGGCAAACCGGATCTCGGCCACGAAATTTTCCAGATCGGGACAGCCGGGGCCGCGACAAGTCACGCCCTCGGCGCTGATGGTCAACGGGCCATAGATGGTGTCGACACGGTAATATTCGCCGTCAAACCCGATCAGGGATCCGTCCAGCTCGACGCTGCCATCATGGCTGCGCAAGGAGATATCCTGCGCAGCGGCGGCAAGGCCGGTGATCAAAAACAAAAGGGCGGCCATGACAGCCGCCCTCGCATGAAACTGCATGGATTGCGTGCGCCGGTTAGGTCTCAGTTGGCGGCGACTCTCAGGTCCTGCAACAGATTTTGCAACACCAGATATTCGCCAATTGCATCGCAACCCGGCACGGTAAAGGTCAACTCGATCACCGCGACATTTCCGTCGCTATCGGTTTCCAGCGTGCGGGCCAGCGTATCCTGGCCGCAATTCGCTTGCGTGACCTCGGCCTCGATGGTCAGGCGCACGGTGCCGTCATTGTCCAGCGAGTCGCGCGGAAAGGTGTAGATCTCGGCCAGCATCGGGTTTTCGACCGAAGCTGTGCCCAGGTAGGTCATAAAGCCGCCTTCGCCGTCTTCGGCCCGCGCGGCGGATCCGGGATTGTCGCGCCAGATATGGCCGGGATCGCCATAGGTGGCCCCAAATTCCATCGCGTGCAGTTGCAGAGCGCGATCCTCCTGCCATTGCACGCCGACACGGGTGTAGCTGGCAATATCGGGCAGGCCGGCAAGGGCCGAGGCCGTGGTTCCATCAGGCAAGCGAACGGTAAAGAAAGCAGGGCTTTCAAAGGCCGGGATGTCCATCGTCAGGATGCCCATCGCATCGGTTTGCCCGGTCAGGTTCAGGCCGGAGTGTTCGACCACGACGCGGGCATTGGGTTGGCACGGATCCATGACATCAAGGGCGACTGTCGCGGCCGGCATCGCCTCGGCTGTGACCGTCAAGCCGCAGGGCAGGCCAAAGGCGCTGAGCGGCTGATCGGTCATGACGGGCTGTGCAACATCGGCCTGCGCCAACCGTTCGGCAAGCGCGGAACCGGGATTTGCCAGCAGCGGCGCATTGGGCGCATCAATCGGCAGGACCAGCGCGGCTTCGGCAGGGATTGTCGCGGCATCGGCCGACCCGACTGCCATGATAGCGGGTGCCGGCACGGTTTCCGACATCTCCGCTACAGGCTGCGGAGCGGCGTTGCCACGCAGACCTGCACCATTGGCCTGCAAGTAAAGCGCGCCGGTGCCGACAACGCCAAGGCCCAGGCTCAGGGCAATTGCTGCTTTTGGGGTCATGAGCATGTCGATCTCCGCGGTATTTTCTGCCGGAAACCATCGCCCCCAAATGGGGCAACAATGCGGAACTCAAAGGGTAATCCGGGGGAAATGCCCGCACCCTGTTGTGGCGCGGACATATCGGTTTTGGCTCAGGTCAGACGCCCGTGGCAATGCTTGAACTTCTTGCCGGATCCGCAGGGGCAGGGATCGTTGCGGCCGGGGTTGCCCCAGGTTGCCTGGTCGTTCTCGTCAAACCCTGGTGCCTGTGCCTCGGGCACCGGAGCGGGATTGGCAGCGGCGTCCGCTGCGGCCTGCGCTGCGGCCTGGCGTTCCTGCATCTGGCGGATCATCTCGGCCTGCTGTTCCGGCGTCATCGGCTGGATACGGCTGAGTTTCTCGGTCACATCTGCGCGCAACCCGTCCAGCATGGCTTCAAAGAGTTGAAAACTCTCGGTTTTGTATTCGTTCAGCGGATCACGCTGCGCATAGCCGCGAAAGCCGACGACCGACCGAAGATGCTCCAGTGTCACCAGATGTTCGCGCCATTTCGCGTCGATGGTCTGCAACAGCAGCTGCTTTTCGATCAGGCGCATGTTTTCCGGCCCGAAATCCACCGCCTTCTTGGCCATGAATTCGTCGGACGCCTTGACGATCCGCTCGCGGATATCGTCGTCATCGACGCCTTCTTCATCGGACCAGTCACCGATCGGCAGATCCAGCGTCAGCGCCTGTTTGACCGCCTCGGTCAATCCATCGGTATCCCATTGATCGGCGTAGGATTTCGGCGGCATGAACTGTTCGATCATGTCATCGACAACCTGATGGCGCATATCCTGGGCCACGTCGTTGATATCCTCGGCGGCCATGATCTCCAGCCGCTGGCCAAAGATCGCCTTGCGCTGGTCATTCATCACATCGTCGAATTTCAGCAATTGCTTGCGGATGTCGAAATTGCGGCCCTCGACCTTGGCCTGCGCGCGTTCCAGCGATTTGTTGACCCAGGGGTGGATGATGGCCTCGCCTTCCTCCATGCCCAGGGTCGACAGCATCTTGTCCAACCGCTCGGACCCGAAAATCCGCATCAGGTCATCTTCGAGCGACAGGAAGAAGCTGGATTTTCCGGGATCGCCCTGACGGCCCGAACGGCCGCGCAGCTGATTGTCGATGCGGCGGCTTTCATGGCGTTCGGTGGCCAGAACATAGAGCCCGCCAGCGGCCTTCACGGCCTCTTCATCGGCCTCATGCGCCTCTTCGATCCGGGTCCGGATCTCATCGGGGTTGGCATCCGGGTCGGCGGCGATGGCCTCCATGATCTTGAACTCGACATTGCCGCCCAGTTTGATGTCGGTGCCGCGCCCGGCCATGTTGGTGGCGATGGTCACCGCCCCCAGTTTGCCGGCGTCGGCGACGATCTGCGCTTCCTGTTCATGCTGGCGCGCGTTCAACACGTTATGCGGCAGTTTCGCCTCAGTCAGCAGGCGGCTGAGCATTTCGGATTTCTCGATCGAGGTGGTGCCGACCAGAACCGGCTGCCCCTTCTCATGAGCCTCGCGGATCTGGTCGACGATGGCGGCGTATTTTTCGGTGCCCGTGCGATAGACGCGGTCATCCTCATCATCGCGGGCGACGGGCTGATTTGTCGGGATCTCGACCACGCCGAGGCCGTAGATCGAGGCAAATTCCTCGGCCTCGGTGGCGGCGGTGCCGGTCATGCCCGACAGCGTGTCGTAGAGGCGGAAATAGTTCTGGAAGGTCACACTGGCCAGCGTCACGTTTTCGGGCTGGATATTGGCACCTTCCTTGGCCTCGATCGCCTGATGCAGACCGTCCGACAGACGCCGGCCCGCCATCATGCGGCCGGTAAATTCGTCGATCAGCACAACCTCGCCGTCGCGCACGATGTAATCCTTGTCGCGGTGAAAGACCTTATGCGCGCGCAGGGCATTGGTGGCGTGGTGCACGATGGTGGTCGATTCGGGATCATAGAGGCTTTGGCCTTCCGGCAGGATGCCGACCTCAAGCAGTTTTTGCTCCATGAACTCGTTGCCTTCGTCGGTGAAGGTCACGGCGCGGGTTTTCTCATCATGGGTGTAATGGTCTTCCTGCACATGCGGGATGACCTCGTTCATCGAAATATAGAGGTCGGAGCGGTCATCGGCGGGCCCCGAAATGATCAGCGGCGTGCGCGCCTCATCGATCAGGATGCTGTCCACCTCATCGACAATCGCGAAATTATGACCGCGTTGTGCCATTTCCTTGAGCGAGGCGCGCATGTTGTCGCGCAGATAGTCGAAGCCAAGCTCGTTATTGGTGGCATAGGTGATGTCGGCGGCATAGGCGTCGCGCTTTTCGGCATCGGGTTGGCGCGGATAGACGACGCCGGTCGACAGGCCCAGGGCGGTATAAACCTTGCCCATCCATTCGGCGTCGCGCTTGGCCAGGTAATCGTTCACCGTCACCACATGCACGCCCTTGCCGGAAAGGGCATTCAGATAGGCGGGGAAGGTGGCGACAAGCGTTTTGCCCTCGCCGGTTTTCATCTCGGCAATATTGCCCTGATGCATGAAAATTCCGCCCAAAAGCTGCACGTCAAAGGCGCGCAGGCCCAGGGTGCGGCGCGCGGCCTCGCGGCAATTGGCGAAGGCTTCGGGCAACAGATCTTCCAGCGCCTCGCCATTTTGCGCGCGCAGACGCAGATCGGCGGTCTTGGCGACGATCTCGGTATCGGTGAGTTTCTCGAACTCGGGTTCCAGCGCGTTGATCTGATCGACGATCGGACGGGCGGCTTTGACTTTGCGGTCATTGGGGGTGCCAAAGACCTTCTTTGCGAGTGTTCCTAGCCCAAGCATCTTTTTTTATCGCCTTCCGCAAAATTGCGCCCCGGAAACGGGCACATTGGATCATTCCTGTTGGCATCGGGTTGTTTGGCCGCTTGCAGCGGTCTAAAACGACCCCAAGTAAGGCCAAGCCCAAAGCAAAACCCGTCAGGGACATAAGCGGCTGCCGGAATTGTGTCAACGCGGCCAAAGGCGATGCCCTGGCCTAATCAACATAGGACTTCCCTCTCATGATCAGAAATCTTCTTGCCGGTGCGGCGCTTGCCGCGCTCGTGATCACGCCCGCCGCCGCACAGCAAGCCAGCACTGTGCTGGCCACCGTCAATGGCAACGATATCACGCTTGGTCATATCATCGTGGCGCGGTCGCAGCTTCCCGAGCAGTATCAGGCGCTGCCCGACGAAGTGCTGCTGGAGGGGATTTTGGAACAGCTGGTGCAGCAGGCCGTGGTGGCCAGCGCCGCAGAGGGCGACATTACCACGTCGATGCAACTGGGTCTTGAGAACGAGCGCCGCGCCCTGTTGGCTGCAATGGCGCTGGATGTCGTTGGCAATGCCGACGTGTCGGAAGAGGCGGTGCAGGCCGAATACGAAGCTCAATATGGCGACGCAGAGTCGGCGATGGAATACAACGCCTCGCATATCCTGGTGGAAACCGAGGATGAGGCGCTGGGCGTGATCGAGGCGCTGGAGGGTGGTGCAGATTTCGCCGAACTGGCGCAGGAACGCTCCGTCGGCCCGTCGGGCCCCAATGGCGGGCAGCTTGGCTGGTTTTCGGCCGGTATGATGGTGCCGGATTTCGAGGAAGCTGTGTTCGCGCTGGAAGTCGGTGAGGTTTCGGCCCCGGTTCTGACCCAGTTTGGATGGCATGTGATCAATCTGAATGAAACCCGCCTGCAAGAAGCCCCCGCGCTGGAAGATGTGCGCGCCGAGGTCACCGAGACCGTACGTGTTGCCCGCGTCGATGCCTATATCGCAGAGCTGACCGAGGGTGCCGCGATCGACCGTCCGGATCTGGATTTCGACCCGGCGATGATCCGTCGCACCGATCTGCTGGACAACTGATCGCGAAACCATTCGAGAGGCAGAGATGGCACACGCGGATGACGCATTGAGCGCTGAAAACGCGCGCCTGAAAACGCGCGTCAGGAAGCTGA
>CAXBGQ010000140.1:0-8232 GCA_963975135.1 uncultured Nioella sp.
AACAGGAACGCGACCAGCTGCAACGCCAGGCCGATGCCTATGCCAACCGGGTTCTTGCCGGTGCGCGCGGTGAAGCGGCCCAGGTGCTGGAAGAGGCCGAGGGCTACCGCGCCCTTGTTGTCAACCAGGCCTCGGGTGAAGCCAGCCGCTTCCTTGCGGTTCTCGATCAATATCTGCTGGCCCCCGAAGTGACCCGTCGCCGACTTTATCTCGAGACGATGGAACGGGTGCTTGGCGGTATGGATACGATGATCCTTGATACGGGTGACGGCACCGGGGCAGGGGGCGTCGTGCCTTACCTGCCGCTCAATGAATTGCTTAGCCGGAGGAACAACTGATGCGTAAGATCACCATTCTTTTAATCGGTCTCGTCGTCGCTCTGGTGCTGCTGCTCAGCTCGGTCTTTGTGGTCGATGAACGCCAGCGCGCGCTGGTCCTGCAATTTGGTCAGATCCGTCAGGTGATCGAAGAGCCGGGCCTTAACTTCAAGATCCCGTTCATTCAGGAAGTGGTCTATTACGACGACCGCATCCTGTCGCTCGACACCGCCACCATCGAGGTCACGCCGGCCGATGACCGGCGACTGGTTGTCGACGCCTTTGCGCGCTATCGCATTGTCGATGCCGAACAGTTCCGCCTTGCCGTGGGTGTCGGTGGCCTGCGCGAGGCCGAGCGCCTGCTGGAGGACATCCTGAACCCGCAGATCCGCGCGGTTCTGGGCTCTGACGGGGTCACCTCCGATACCATCCTGTCATCGGAACGCGCCGGTCTGATGGAGCGGATCACCGAACAGGCACGCCTGCGCGCCCTGCCGCTTGGGCTTGATGTGCTGGATGTGCGTCTGAAGCAGACCGAACTGCCGCAGCAGAACCTTTCCGCCACCTTCTCCCGGATGCGGGCCGAACGTGAACGTGAGGCGACCGATGAACGGGCACGCGGTGAAGAGGCCGCGCAGCGGGTTCGGGCGTTGGCCGACCGGACGGTGGTCGAGCTGGTCTCGGATGCCAACCGCGAAGCCGAGATTGCGCGCGGTGAAGCCGATGCCGAACGCAACCGGATCTTTGCCGAAGCCTTTAACATCGATCGGGAATTCTTTCAGTTCTACCGCTCGATGGCGGCCTATGAGGAGGCCTTTGGCGGGGCCAATTCGTCGATGGTTCTGTCGCCCGACAGCGAGTTCTTCGAGTTCTTCGCTGACCCGATGGGCAATGCGGGGCTTGCCGCACCCGTGGCGGAATAGACCCGATGCTCCAGACGATCCTCTGGGGGCTCGGACTGGTGCTTGTGATCGAGGGGCTGGCCTATGCGCTGGCCCCTTCTTTCATGAAGGACCTGATGGCCCGGATGATGCATGAGCCGGTCGAAACCCTGCGCATCGCAGGCTTTGGCGCGCTGGTGATCGGCACGTTCCTGGTGATCCTGAGCCAGATATTCTGGGCCTGAGGGCGGGAAACCGGCTCCCGGCCCGGGCGACCGTTTCCTGCAACGACCGGACCGGCCTTTATCGCGACAGGCGGATCCAGGCCCGCGCCCATAAGCGGGTCATCCAGCCAGCCATCGCAATTCGGGTGGCAGTTGCCGGGACACCGGTCTCTGTCCACCAAACAGCAGGGGCACGGTGCCTGCGGTCCCGGTTGCGGGTTTGCGTTTCTAGGTAGCGCGCCCGCGCGATGGCGTGGCGCGTTTGTGCCTTTTGGGGACTGGGAAACGGGCCGCGCGGGCGCGGCGGCTGCAGGTGCGGATCATCCAGATACATCGGTCACTCCTCGGGTCAATTTCCAGATATGCCCAATCTACAGCTTGGAAAGCGTCGTTATTTCGGTTATGACCGAAGCATTATGAAAATTGCCCTGATCTCCGAAACCGCGCAGCTAATCGGCGATCCTGCCCGGGCAAATATGCTGCTGGCGCTCAAGGATGACGGTGAAATCTCAGCGGGCGCGCTGGCCGCCTGCGCCGGGGTGGCGGCCAGCACGGCCAGCGAGCATCTTGCGAAACTGGTGAGCGCCGGGCTGATCACCGTGCGCAAACAGGGCAGGCGGCGCTATTACAGCCTGGCGGGCTATGCCGTTGCCGAAGCGCTGGAAAGCATTGAAGGGGTTGCCAATACCCTGTCGGGGCGCGGATTACGCCCGGCCGAACCAGACCGCGCCAGCCTGCATGCGCGCTGCTGCTACGATCACATTGCCGGGCGGTTTGGCGTCGGGCTTTGCGACGGGATGCTGGCGAAAGGATTTCTTGTCCATTCCGCCGGCGGTGTCGATCTGACCGATGCCGCGCGTGCCTGGCTTGCCGCGACCGGGGTTGATGTGGCGGGGCTTGAACGGTCGCCCCGGCGTCTCGTGCGCCTGTGCAGCGACTGGAGCATGCAATCGCTGCATGTCGGCGGCGCGACGGGGGCCGCGATTCTTGACGGGTTTCTGCGTCGGGGCTGGATGCGTCGCCGTCGCGGCAGCACGATTTTGACGGTGACGCCATCAGGGGTGGCGGCGCTGCGCAGGACTTTTGGTCTCGATTTTTCGGAACCGCAGCCGGGCCCGGCAGCGCCCCGAAGGACCGCAACCGGTTGACGCGCCACGCCTTTCGCGCGACGGTTTGCCATGGATATCGCCATGACCGCACAGACCGAAGCCCCGCCACGTGGCACTCTCGCCCCGTTGATGGCGGAATATTACGCCGTAATGCTGGCGAAGCTGACCAATGCGGGTGGCCCGGAGGTGGATACGGGCGGTTTGATCGATGAGATCTGGGCCGATATGGACCCCTATCTGCCGCCACAGGGCCAGATTATCCTGGCCCATGCGGGCGACCGGTTGGTGTGATGCGGTTTTCTGCGCCGGATAAGGCCCGATGCGGCCGAGATGAAGCGGCTTTACGTCCTGCCCGACTGTCAGGGCCACGGTCTGGGTCGCCGCCTGATCGAGGCGCGCATCGACGGGGCACGCGCCATGGGGTTGAGCGATCTCTATGCCGATACGGTCATCGGCAATGATGACATGCTGCGCCTTTACGACAGGCTCGGGTTCCGGCACATCGACCGTTACCCGGAAAATGCCAACCCGCCCGAACGCGACCCCTGGCTGGTCTATCTGCACCGCCCGGTCGGCTGATCACAGGCGGTCCGGCGGTCCCGAACTTTGCGCAGAAAAAACACCGGATCCTCTCTGTGATGCGGTTCAAGCCCTGCATCCATCGCGCTACTGCGCGCGCGGATCACCCGAACGGGATCCTCGGGCCCGCCATCCGATAGGTTTCGGTCGCGCCGACCTGAGTGTCAGCCCAGAGCTCAAAGCGGCAGGGGGCGCCCTTCGGCAATCGATTCCATGGCGAAATACGAGGTGACGCTGTCCAGTTCAACCTTATCGATCAGCCGTTGATAGACCTTGTCGTAACTGGCCATGTCTTCGGTCACCACCTTGAGCTGATAGTCGTAATCGCCGCCGATGCGGTGGAAATCGACCACTTCGGGAATGGTCAGAACGTGGCGGCGAAACTCCTGCAACCAGTCGGCGGAATGGTGGCGGGTGCGCAGCATCACGAACACCACCATGTCCAACCCCAGTTTGCGCCGGTCGACCCGCGCGGTCGAGCCCTGCAGCACGCCAGCCTCGCTCAGATTGCGCAACCGCCGCCAGCAGGCATTTTGCGACACGCCGACCCGGTCCGCCAGTTCGCGCTGGGACAGGCCGCCATCCTTTTGCATCTCGCGCAGCAGGCTCTTGTCAATCTGATCTATCGTTTCATGCATTTGAATATCGTATGATAGAAGAATTCGCAAAACAACAAGGAAATTGAGGAAGAAATTGGAGTAGAAGCAGATCATCCTGGCGGCACATTCAGGAGCAGACACATGACCCTAAGCCAGTTTCGCCAAACCATTCAGGCCGCCACCCGCGATGCAACCCTGCACGAGGGGCTGATCGGGGAAGGTATGATGATCCCCGGGCTGACCGGCGATGTGGCGCTGGTCTATGCCGATTATGTCGCTTCGGGCCGGGCCCTGGCGCAGGTCGAGGATTATGTATCCCGCCATGTGCTGCCCTTCTATGCCAACAGCCATACCGAGGCCTCGTATTGCGGTGCCTATACCACCCGCCTGCGCGAGGATGCGCGCACCGAAATAGCCCGCCTTGTCGGTGCCGGGAACGATGATGCGGTGATATTCGCCGGATCGGGTGCTACTGCAGGGCTCAACCGGCTGGTCAGCCTGCTGGGGATAGAAAAAGCCGATCAGCCGGTGGTGTTCATCGGGCCATACGAGCATCACTCCAACATCCTGCCATGGCGCGAATGCAGCGCCGTTGTGGTCGAAATACCTGAATCCCCGCAAGGCGGGCCGGATCTGCAGGCGCTGGCGCGGGCCCTGCAGGCGCACGCGGAGAGCGATCTTTTGATCGGCAGTTTCTCGGCAGCCTCGAACGTGACCGGTATTCTTACCGACACCGACCCGGTGACCCGGCTGCTCAAGGCGCATGGGGCCCTGTCGGTTTGGGATTATGCTGGCGGTGGTCCATATCTTGAGATCGACATGGGCAGCGCCGGGCAGGCGCGCAAGGATGCGGTGGTTGTCTCGCCGCACAAGTTTGTCGGCGGGCCGGGTGCCTCGGGCGTGCTGATCGTCAACCGGGCAGCGGTCAGGGCCGACAGCCCCAGCATGCCCGGCGGCGGCACAGTGTCCTATGTGTCGCCCTGGCGGCATGAATATCTGGACGATCTGGTGGCCCGTGAAGAAGCCGGAACACCCAATGTGATCGGCGATGTGCGCGCCGCGCTGGCGTTTATCGTCAAGGATGTTGTGGGAACGGAAGAGATTGCCCGGCGCGATGATCATTTCAACGAAATGGCGCTACGCGGCTGGGCCGACAATCCGCACCTGACCCTGTTGGGTGCCGACAACCCACACCGTCTGCCGATCTTTTCGTTTCTGGTGCGCGACGGGTCCGGCGCGCGGGTGCATCAGCAGCTCTTCACCCGGATGCTGAGCGATGTCTACGGCATTCAGGTGCGCGGCGGCTGTGCCTGTGCCGGCCCTTACGGGCATCTGTTGCTGGACATTGACCGGGCCACATCCGAGGCGCTTTACACCGAGGTCGTGACCGAGGGGCAGGAAGTCAGCAAACCCGGTTGGGTGCGTCTGAATTTTGGCTATCTGATGGAGGATGCCAAGGCACAGTTCATAATCGATTCCGTCAATGAACTCAGCCGCACCACCGAGCGGTATGCGCCGCTCTACCAGTTGGATCCGGGCACCGGCATGTACCACCGGCTGGATCAGGCGGCCTGATACACATCTCGGAAGCCTCAAGACATGGTGCATCACGTGACGCGTTGAAATCTCGGATTTCAGGCAGCGTTGGGTGAGTCAGGTTTTTCCGAAAGTGCTTTGGTCATCTGAAACGAGCGACATCACGCCCATGTGACCGAGGTTTCACTCCAATTGGTTGATTGACACTGCCTGCGCCCAAATATCAACTGATACCAAAGAGCAGGGACACCCTGAACCGCTTTGACAGGAGAATTGAGAGTGACCATCCAACAATCACCCGCACGGGCCTTTGCCGCGGCCAGACCCGCAATGCGGGCCGAGCAGGCACATAATGCAACCACCCTTTTGCTGATCGTCGCCATGGCGCTGGCCGCATTGATGATGACCGCGCTGCCGTCGCGCGCGCAAAACGCGGGGCAGGGCAGCTTTGCCGATCTGGTCGATCAGGTCGGTGACTCGGTTGTGAATATCACCACCACCAGCCTTGTGGCATCGGCCACCGGGCCGGGACCGCAGGTGCCGCCGGGATCGCCACTGGAAGATTTCTTCAACGATTTCATGGAGCGTCAGGGCCCCGGCAATGGTCCGGATCAACGCCAGCCGCGGCGCGCCAATGCTCTGGGCTCGGGCTTCGTGATTTCCGAGGATGGGTTTATCGTGACCAATAATCACGTCATCGTCGGGGCCGATGAGATCATGATCGAGTTCCGCTCGGGGCTGGAATTGCCAGCGACCGTGATCGGCACGGATGAAAACACCGATCTCGCGCTGTTGAAGGTGGACCCCGCCGAACCGCTGCCCTTTGTTACCTTTGGCGACAGCGATGTGATGCGGGTCGGTGATTGGGTGATGGCCATGGGCAACCCGCTCGGTCAGGGTTTTTCGGTATCGGCCGGCATCGTTTCGGCCCGCGAACGGGAGCTTTCGGGGGCCTATGATGATTTCATCCAGACCGACGCCGCGATCAACCGGGGCAACTCGGGCGGACCGTTGTTCAACATGGAAGGCGAAGTTATCGGCGTGAACACAGCCATCCTGAGCCCCAATGGCGGTTCGATCGGGATCGGCTTTTCGATGGCGTCGAATGTCGTCAACCCGGTGATTTCACAATTGCAGGAATTCGGCGAAACCCGGCGCGGGTGGCTTGGCGTGCGCATCCAGGATGTGACCGCCGATATCGCCGAAGGCCTTGGGCTGGAGGTGGCGGCCGGCGCGCTGGTCACCGATGTGCCCACGGGCCCGGCGATGGATGCCGGAATGGAAGTGGGCGATGTCATCACCAGCTTTGACGGCAGCCCCGTCGAGGATACACGCGGGCTGGTGCGGATCGTCGGCCAGTCGCCGGTCGGTGATACCGTGCGCGTCGTGGTGATGCGCGATGGGGCGACGCAGACCCTGCTGGTGACGCTTGGGCGCCGCGAAACCGAAGAGCGTGTGGCCTTTCCCGACCCGGGCCAGGATGCGCCCGAGCCGGAGAACGTCACGTTTCTGGGCCTGACGCTGATGCCGCTGACCGATGAACTGCGCGCTGAAAACGACGTGCAGGATGTTGAGGGCGGGCTGTTGATCAGCGCGGTCGATCCGTCCAGCGAAGCCGCGGATCGTGGCCTGATGGCCGGTGACGTGATCACCGAAGTGGGCCAGGAACCCGTGGCCGATATGGCCGCGTTCCGCGCCCGTGTGACGCAAGCCGAGGGGGCAGGGCAGAAAAGCCTGCTTCTTCTGATCCGCCGTGCCGGTAACCCGCGTTTCGTGGCGCTGCCCATTGGGGATGACGAGTAATTCATAGCCTCGTGGCGCGGGGCACGCAGCCCCGATCATGCAAGATGCCCGGCCTGTTCCTTCAGGCCGGGCGATTTGCTTTTTGCGGATCTTTCGCCCGCCGCAGAAACGCTCAGCCTTGAGCCGCCCCACCGCGCACCGCTGCGGCATCCGGATCCCACACTGCCAGCCCCAACAGGCGGGCGGCGGCCAGCGACAGCACACCCGAGTTCAGCCCCTGTGGGCGTTGGTATTGCCGGATGGCGCGCCGTGTGCGCAGATCCATCACGCCGGTGACAGGCCCGCGATAGACCCCGCGCACCGCCAGCGCGCGTTGCACGGCGGCGATGAATTCGGGGCTTGTCTGCGCCTCGCAGGGGGTCTCGAACCACAGATCGTTGCGGGCCTGAACGATGCGCTGGCTTGTCTCGGTGCGAAAGACCGCCGGCGCGCGCACCCTGCCATCTGCCCCCAGTTCGGGGGGTTGTACGATGATCTGTTCGGTCACTGTTTCAATAACGGCCGGTGTCACATCACGCGCGTAGCAGGCGTTTGGGCGGGCATTCTCGGGGCCTTCTCCGCGCGTCACGATGGTGCCGTCGCGGTCCAGCAGCCGGGCCACCTCGGGCGAGGTCAGGGGCGCGCATGCGGCAACCAGGCCGACCACGCCCACGCCAAGAAGGGGAAGGATTTTCATATCGGGCCTGTATCCGGTTGCTGTCGCCATTTTTTCGGCGACTTTTCTGCTTGGCCGCAGTTTAGCGGGTTTTTCACAACTGCGGAAGCGGCAGCGCGCAGATCGCCCGCCGGGTGTGGCCTGAGCGTCAGGGGGCGGGGCTGCGTGGGAACAAATGTGGAACAAAGAATCCATGTCGCGAAGCGGCGCGATGCAGGCCAAAAAAGCGGCGTTTTCAGACTGGCAAACCAGGGCCGGGATGGCTACCTAAACGCAAACCTGAAGTTAAGGATCGGCGGATCATGGCAAAAATCACCTATATCGAGTTTGACGGCAAAGAGCATGTCGTGGATGTCCCCACCGGGCTGACCGTGATGGAAGGCGCGCGCGACAACAACATCCCCGGTATCGAGGCCGATTGCGGCGGGGCCTGCGCCTGTTCCACCTGCCATGTGCATGTCGATCCGGCCTGGGTGGCCAAGCTGCCCGCCGTCGACCCGATGGAAGAGGACATGCTGGAATTTGCCTA
>CAXBGQ010000141.1:0-8225 GCA_963975135.1 uncultured Nioella sp.
TTCTACAAGCCGTGGAACAAGGCCTATCAGGATTGGGCGGTCAAGATGGGCATTTATGACAGCCCGCAGCCCTATCTGTTCAACCTCTATGTCGAACCGATGCGCAAATTCCAGCTGGCGGCCGAAGGCCATGGCGATCGCCAGCCGCCCGAGCATCTGCGCGACCGCATCAAGGCCACGATGGACCCGCTGCCGATATGGTATCCGCCGCTGGAGGATGGCTTTGCCGACCCCGAGGAATACCCGATCCACGCCCTGACGCAGCGCCCGATGGCGATGTATCATTCCTGGGGCACGCAAAACGCCTGGCTGCGCCAATTGCACGGACGCAACCCCTTGTATCTGCCGACGAAAATCTGGGAGGCGAAGGGCTTCTCGGAGGGCGATTGGGCTGAGGTCACGTCGATGCACGGGCAGATCACGGTTCCCGTCGCGCTGATGGCGGCGCTGAATGAAAACACCGTCTGGACATGGAACGCGATCGGCAAGCGCAAGGGGGCCTGGGCGTTGGATGAAGGCGCGCCCGAGGCGACCAGGGGCTTCCTGCTCAATCACCTGATCCATGAGCTATTGCCCGCACGCGGCGATGGGATGAGGTGGGCCAATTCCGATCCTGTCACCGGGCAGGCGGCGTGGTTCGACCTGCGGGTAAAGATCGAGAAAGTGCCCGCCCCGGCCGATGCCGCGGCACAACCGGCATTCCCGCCGATAAAGTCGCCCGTGGGGCAGGGGCCGGGAAAACTGGCGTGGAAGGTGGGCAAATGACGCTGGAAACCTATCTGCTGTATCTCGCCACGGTGCTGGTTTTCTTCGCGCATCCGCCGGGGCCGTCGCAGATCCTGTTCATGGCAGGCTCCATGCAACACGGGCTGCGCCGCGCGGTGCCGATCATGGCGGGCGATCTTTCCGCCAACGCGATCCAGATCATGATCGCGGGCTTTGGGCTGGTGGGGCTTGTGGCGCTGTCGGCTGGCTTTTTCACAGCCGTGAAATGGGCCGGTATCGTCTATCTGGTCTACCTTGGCCTGCGGATGATCCTGACGGCGCGCACGGCAACCGGTACACCCGCCGCTCCCAAACGCGCAGCACTTTTCCGGCAAGGCTTTGTCACCTCCGCCGCCAATCCCTATGCGGTTGTGTTCTTCGCGGCCCTCTTTCCGCAATTCATCGATCCCGGCATCGCGATTGCGCCGCAGGTGGCCATCCTTGGCCTCACCTATCTGGTGATCGACGGCGCGATCCTGATCCTGATGGGGGCCACCGCCGTCCGCCTTTTCACCCTGCTTGGCACCCGCTTTGCGCGCTGGTCGGGCATCGTCTCGGGCGCGGGCCTCTTGAGTGCCGCGGCCCTGTTGGCGCTTCGCGGCGAACCGGAGGCATCGCAATGACCGCCCTTCCCACATCCACGCAAAAGAAACTCGGCCTCGTCATCGACCTCGATACCTGCGTCGGCTGCCATGCCTGCGTGATCTCCTGCAAGGGCTGGAACACCGAGAATTACGGCGCGCCGCTCAGCGATCAGGATCCTTATGGCGCGAACCCGTCGGGCACCTTCCTGAACCGCGTGCACAGCTATGAGGTGACGCCCGCCGAAGGCCCCGCCCAACTGGTTCACTTCCCCAAATCCTGCCTGCATTGCGAGGATGCGCCCTGCGTCACCGTCTGCCCTACCGGGGCCAGCTACAAACGCGCCGAGGACGGCATCGTTCTGGTCAATGAGGATGCCTGCATCGGCTGTGGTCTCTGCGCCTGGGCCTGCCCTTACGGCGCGCGCGAACTGGACGCTCTGGAGGGCGTGATGAAGAAATGCACGCTCTGCGTCGACCGCATCTATAACGAGAACCTGCCCGAGATCGACCGCGAGCCCGCCTGCGTGCGCACCTGCCCCGCCGGGGCCCGCCATTTCGGTGATTTCGCCGATCCCGACAGCAATGTCAGTGTTCTGGCGCGCGAACGCGGCGGTATGGATCTGATGCCTGAGCAGGGCACCAAACCGGTTAACAAATACCTGCCCCCCCGGCCCAAACAGGACCGGGCTGCCGATTTCAACATCCTTGCGCCCTATCTGGAGCCGGTGGCCGATGGCCCGCAGGGCTTTCTCGGCTGGCTCGACGCGGCACTTGAGAAGATGCCCGGCGGCACCGCCCGCACCAAGACGGAGGAACCCTGATGCACCCCGCCCCATCCGTCATCATCTTCACCGTCTTTTCCGGGCTCGGCTTTGGCATGCTGGTCTTTCTGGGTCTGGGATTTCCCGCCGTCACCGGCTGGGTCGCCCTTGCGCTTTACGCCATCGCCTATGCGGCGGCGGTCGGCGGTCTGATGGCCTCCACCTTTCACCTGGGCAATCCGCAGCGCGCGCTCAGGGCGTTCACGCAATGGCGCACCAGCTGGCTCAGCCGCGAAGGTTGTCTGGCCGTTCTGGCTTTAATCGTAATGGCGATCTACGCCTTTGCGGCGGTGTTTCTCGGCAGCCTTCCGCAGCCCATTGGCTGGATCGGTGCCGGGCTCAGCCTCGCCACCGTCTACGCCACCTCGATGATCTACGCGCAGCTCAAGACGGTGCCGCGCTGGAATCACTGGCTGACATCGGCCCATCTGGTGACAATATCGCTGGCAGGCGGAGCGCTGCTGACCGGGCAGATGATCGCCGCCGCCGCCCTTCTTGCGCTCGCCGCCGCCGTGCAGGTGGCCCATTGGCAGGTTGGTGATACGGCGCTTGCGCGGTCGGGCCACACGCTGGCCAGCGCCACGGGCCTGGGCAGCCCGGGCCAGGTCCGCGCGTTTGAGCCGCCCCATACCGGCACCAATTACCTGCTGCGCGAAATGGTCCATGTGGTGGGCCGCAAACATTCCCGCAAACTACGGATGATCGCGCTGATCCTTGGCTACGGCCTCCCGGTTCTTTTGCTGGTCATCCCCGGAGCGGGCCACGTATTGGGCGGCCTCGCCGCTCTCAGTCACCTGGCCGGCATCATTGCCTCGCGCTGGCTGTTCTTTGCCGAAGCCGAACACGTGGTCGGGCTCTATTACGGCAAACGCGCCGCCTGATCCTTCATCTTGGCTAAAATACCTCGGGGGGTTCGGGGGGCTGGCCCCCCGCCGGTCGGATTGCCGAAGGCAATTCGAAACCACCTCAAAAGGCGCGATCCTTCACCGCCTCCATCGACACATGCGTCGAGCTCTGTCCGACATGCGGCAACTCTGAAATCACTTCGCCCAACACCCGCCGGTAATCGCGAATATCGCGCGTCCGCACCTTCAGCAAATAATCGAACGCACCCGCAATCATGTGGCATTGCTCGATCTGCGGCACTTTCATCACGGCGGCGTTGAATTTCCGCAGGGCGGCCTCGGTGGTGTCGGTCAGCTTGACCTCGACAAAGGCGACATGGTCATGGCCCAGTTTCGCCGGGTCCACCACGGCGCGAAATCCACGGATCACGCCATCCGCGCGCAGCCGGGCCAGCCGGGTCTGGCAGGGCGTTTTCGACAACCCGATGCGGGCGGCAATCTCGGTCACCGGCAGGCGACCATCGGCCAGCAACAGGTCGATGATCTTGCGGTCAAAAGCATCCAATGGACTGTTCATGCCAAAAATTCAGTCTGTTTCGCCCAAACTGGGCCATAACAAAGGGAATATCGCCTGGGATACCGAAAAGCAAAGGCAACCTGACAAACGCGTCTCTGCTATTCTGGTCACGCACCGGTTTTTCTCATGCCAGAGGCCTCTCCATGTCCAAACTCGCCCAGTTCCGCCACCAGATCCGCGCCGCCCATACCGCCGATGAGGCCAGCCTGATCGCCGATCTGACCGCCGCCCATGCGCCCACACCGGCGGCCCGGACCTCGATCAGCGCGGCGGCGGCGAAACTGGTCAACGCCATTCGCAACGACAGCAAGCCCGGCCTGATGGAGGTGTTCCTCGCGGAATACGGCCTCTCGACCGATGAGGGCGTGGCGCTGATGTGTCTGGCCGAGGCGCTGTTGCGGGTGCCCGATGCCGACACCATGGACGCACTGATCGAGGACAAGATCGCGCCCTCTGAATGGGGCAGCCATCTGGGCAAATCGGCCTCGTCGCTGGTCAATGCCTCGACCTGGGCCCTGATGCTGACCGGCAAGGTGCTGAAAGAGGATGCCGAGCCCGGCGTCAGCGCGGTTCTGCGCGGGGCCGTCAAACGTCTGGGCGAGCCTGTGATCCGCGTCGCGGTGGGCCGCGCCATGAAGGAGATGGGCCAGCAATTCGTATTGGGCGAGACCATCCGCGAGGCCGTCAGGCGCGGCGGGGCCAAGGCCAAACAGGGTTTCACCTACAGCTATGACATGTTGGGCGAGGCCGCGATGACAGCCCATGATGCCGATGGCTTCATGGCGTCCTATCGCGATGCCATCCTGAAACTCGCGCCCGAATGCCGGTCGCGCGACATCCGCGAAAACCCCGGTATCTCGATCAAGCTTTCCGCCCTGCATCCACGCTATGAAGAAACCAAATCCGCGCGCGTGATGGCCGAGCTCGTGCCGCGCGTGCTGGAGCTTGCCAAATCCGCCAAGGCCGCCGGGATGGGCCTAAATATCGACGCCGAGGAAGCCGACCGGCTGGATCTCTCGCTCGACATCATCGAGGCCGTTCTGCGCAGCCCCGATCTGGCCGGATGGGACGGGTTTGGCGTGGTGGTGCAGGCCTATGGCAAACGCGCGCCCGGCGTCATCGACTGGCTGAATGCGCTGGCCGAGGAGCTGGACCGCAAGATCATGGTGCGGCTCGTTAAGGGGGCCTATTGGGATACCGAGATCAAGCGCGCGCAGGTCGAAGGCCTGACGGGCTTTCCCGTCTATACCCGCAAACCCGCGACCGATGTGGCCTATATGTGCTGCGCGGCGAAACTGCTCGGGTATTCGGACCGTATCTATGCCCAGTTCGCCACCCATAACGCCCATTCCACGGCGGCGATTCTGGAAATGGCGACCGATACCGATGCCTTTGAGTTCCAACGCCTGCACGGCATGGGCGAGGCCTTGCACGATATCCTGCACGCGCAAAACGGCACCCGCTGCCGGATCTACGCCCCGGTTGGCGCGCATCGCGATCTGCTGGCCTATCTGGTGCGGCGTCTCCTGGAAAACGGGGCCAACAGCTCCTTCGTGAACCAGATCGTCGATGCCGATGTTCCGGCAGAGGCGGTCGCGCTTGATCCGTTTGATGCCTATGCAGAGGCCATCGGGTCGCCTGCGCCGGGCGTCTTGCCACCGCCTGCGCTCTACGCTGGCCGCCGCAATTCGCGCGGCTTCGATCTGCACGATCGCGATGACATGGCCGAGATCGAGACCGCGCGGGCGCGTTTCGCCGAAAGCGTATGGGATGGCGGCCCGATGATCGCGGGCGAGGTGCAGGGCGAGGCGCGTCAGGACGTGATGAACCCGGCCCGGCCTGATGAGCGCGTCGGGCGACTGTCGGATGCCAGTCCCGGCGACGTCGAAACCGCGCTTTCGATGGCGCGGGTCTGGGATGCCGCGCCCGATATGCGCCGCGAGGTTTTGTTGCGCGCCGCCGATCTTTACCAGGAGAATTTCGGCGAGATCTTTGCGCTGCTGACACGCGAGGCGGGCAAGGCGCTGCCCGACTGCATCGCCGAGCTGCGCGAGGCGGTGGATTTCATCCGCTACTATGCCGGTCAGGCCGGGTCCGAGGCCCCGCGCGGCATCTTTACCTGTATCTCGCCCTGGAATTTCCCGCTGGCGATTTTTTCGGGCCAGATCAGTGCCGCGTTGGCGGCGGGCAATGGCGTGTTGGCGAAACCGGCGGAATCGACCAGCCTTGTGGCCAGCGTGGCGGTGCGGCTCTTGCATCAGGCGGGCGTGCCGCGCGATGTGTTGCAACTGGTGCCCGGCAAGGGATCGGTCATCGGCGGCACCCTGACCGGCGATCCGCGTGTTGCGGGCGTGTGTTTCACCGGCTCGACCGCGACGGCGCAGCGCATCAACCGCGCGATGGCGGCGGGGCTCGCGCCGCATGCGCCGCTGATTGCCGAAACCGGCGGGCTGAACGCGATGATCGTCGACAGCACGGCCCTGCCCGAACAGGCGGTGCGCGATGTCATCGCCTCAAGCTTTCAATCGGCGGGCCAGCGCTGTTCGGCGCTGCGCTGTCTTTATGTGCAGGAGGATATCGCGCCGGGGTTTTTGCGGATGCTGAAAGGCGCGATGGATGAGTTGGCGGTCGCGGACCCCTGGGACGCGGCGCATGATATCGGGCCGATTATCTCGGCCACGGCGCGTGATGAGATCGCGGATTACGTCGACGCGGCGCGGCGCGAGGGGCGGCTGTTGCACGAGGTTCCGGCCCCGGAGGCGGGCAGTTTTCTGTCGCCCGCGCTGATCAAGGTGGGCGGCATCGAGGATCTGGACCGTGAGGTGTTCGGCCCGGTTCTGCATGTCGCGACTTTCCGGGCGCAGGCGGTAGATCGGGTGCTGGCTGCGGTGAACGGCAAGGGCTTTGGCCTGACCTTCGGTTTGCACAGCCGGATCGACGACCGGGTCCAGCATGTCGCGGCGGCGCTGAAGGTCGGCAATATCTATGTCAACCGCAACCAGATCGGAGCCATCGTCGGCAGCCAGCCCTTTGGCGGCGAAGGCCTGTCGGGCACCGGCCCAAAGGCGGGCGGGCCGCATTACATGGCCCGCTTTCGCGCCGTGGCGCAGAGCGCGGTGGCGGCACTTGCGGGCAAGGGGGCCGATCCGATCCAGGTGCAGGCAGCGCTGGATCGGGCCGTGACCGACAGCTTAAGGCGGCGCGACGTGACCAGCCTGCCGGGGCCGACGGGCGAATCGAACCGCCTGTCTACTCACGCCCGGGGCACGGTCCTGTGCCTGGGCCCCACGCCCGAGGCCGCCGCCGAACAGGCGCGCATCGCCGAATGGGCGGGATGCAGATCGGTGGCCGTGGCTCCGGGGGCCGAGATTGACGGCGTGCTGGACCCTGAAGATTTGGCGGGGCTGACCGGGTGTGCCGTCGTGGCCTATGACGGACCCGACGGCGCGGCGCGTGAGATCCGGCGCGTGCTGGCGGGCCGCGCGGGCGCTCTTACCCCGCTGGCCACCCGCGCCGATCTGAGCGGCTATTGCCGTCTGGAACGCCATGTCTGCATCGATACCACGGCGGCGGGCGGCAATGCCTCGCTCCTGGCGGCGGCAAGCTAACCGATAAAACCCGGTGCCGGCTCTTGCCCCCTTGGCCTCTATCCCGCAAGGAAGGGGCAGGGATTTGACTGATGGGAGCGGGTGACATGGCGAAACTGGCATTTTTGGGACTGGGCGTGATGGGATACCCCATGGCGGGGCATCTGCAGGCGGCGGGTCACCGGGTGACGGTCTATAACCGGACTGCTGCGAAGGCCGAGAAATGGGCGGCCGAGCATGGCGGGGATTTTGCCTCAACGCCGCGCGCGGCAGCCGAGGGGGCCGATTTCGTGATGGCCTGTGTCGGTAATGACGACGATCTGCGGGCCGTGGTTCTGGGCGATGAGGGCGCTTTCGCGGGCATGGCGCGCAGTGCCGTCTTTGTCGATCACACCACGGTGTCGGCCATCGTCAGCCGCGAATTGGCGAGCCTCGGTGCCGAGGCCGGGATCGGATGGATCGACGCGCCGGTATCGGGTGGGCAGGCGGGGGCCGAAAATGGCCAGCTTGCCATAATGTGCGGCGGCGATGCCGCAGCGTTCGACGCTGCGCGCCCGGTGATGGACACCTACGCAAAAGCGATCGAACATTTTGGCCCGGTCGGAGCCGGGCAGATGACCAAAATGGTCAACCAGATCTGCATTGCGGGGCTGGTGCAGGCGATGTCGGAGGGGCTCAACCTGGCGATGGAGGCCGGGCTCGATGCCAAGAAGGTGGCGGGGCTGGTGGCACAGGGGGCCGGCGGATCGTGGCAATTGGCCAATCGCGCGGGCACGGTGGTCGATAACGAGTTTGATCATGGGTTCGCGGTTGACTGGATGCGCAAGGATCTGGGTATCGCGCTGGAACAGGCCAAGGCGATGGGCGTCAGCCTGCCGGTGACGGCGCTGGTCGATCAGTTCTATGGCGATGTGCAGCAGATGGGCGGCGGACGATGGGATACGTCGAGCCTGATCCAGCGGTTTCGCAAGTTGAAGGGGCGGATCTGATCCGGTTTCGAACCGCCTGACGGCGGTCCGACCCGGGGGGCCGCGCCCTCACCCTCC
>CAXBGQ010000142.1:0-8223 GCA_963975135.1 uncultured Nioella sp.
CGCAAGGATTGGCGCAATCGAAGATGGTGTAATGCTCTGCCTTCAGATGCGGCGCGTTCTCCAGGGTCATGGTGCCGCAGACATGGTCATTCGCGGCCTCGATATCGGCGCGGGAAAACCCAAGATGGCGCAGCAGATCGAAGGTCGGGTCGTTCAGCTTTGCAGCCGGAATGCCAAGTGTTCCGGTGCAGAACGCTTCGCCCAGGGTCCATTGGTTAAAGACAAAGCGGATGTCGAAGGCCGAGGGCAGCGCGGCCTCGATCTTTTCCATCTCGCCGGGGCCAAAGCCGTGACCCGACAACGAAGAATGGTTGATCACCGGCGCATTGCCAAGCGTGCCATGGCCGACCGCGTGCGAGGTGATCTCTTCGATCTGCGCCGAGGAATAGCCGAGATTTTCCAGCGCACCGGGAACAGCGCGGTTGATGATCTTGAAATAACCACCGCCCGCGAGTTTCTTGAATTTCACCAGTGCGAAATCGGGCTCGATGCCGGTGGTGTCGCAATCCATCACCAGCCCGATGGTGCCGGTGGGCGCAATCACGCTGACCTGCGCGTTGCGGTAGCCATGGGTTTCGCCCAGTTCCAGCGCCTCGTCCCAGGCCTGTTCGGCCAGCGCCACCAGCGTGGTATCGGGGCAATTGGCGTGATCCAGCGGCACTGGCTTGACCGCCAGAGCGTCATAACCCTCGGTCGCGCCTTTTGCGGCCAGACGGTGGTTGCGGATCACCCGCAGCATGTGGTCGCGGTTGCGGTCAAAGCCGGCAAAGGGGCCAAGCTCACCCGAGATTTCCGCCGAGGTGGCATAGGACACACCCGTCATGATCGCGGTCAGCGCGCCGCAAATCGCGCGGCCCTCATCGCTGTCATAGCCGTAGCCCATGGTCATCAGCAGCCCGCCGATATTGGCATAGCCAAGCCCGAGCGTGCGGAAATCATAGGAAAGCTGCGCGATCTCCTTGGACGGGAACTGCGCCATCATCACCGAGATCTCCAGCGTCAGCGTCCAGAGCCGGGTGGCGTGCATGTAGCTTTCGGCATCGAACGCGCCATCCTTGAGGAAGGTCAGCAGGTTCATCGAGGCGAGGTTACAGGCGGTGTCATCCAGGAACATGTATTCCGAGCACGGGTTCGAGCCGCGGATCTCGCCATCTGCCGGGCAGGTGTGCCAGGCATTGACCGTGTCATGGAACTGGATGCCGGGATCGGCGCAGGCCCAGGCCGCATGGCCGACCTTTTCCCACAGATCGCGCGCCTTGATGGTTTGCGACACCGAGCCGTCGGTGCGGTTGATCAGGTTCCAGTCGGCGTCTTTCTTGACCGCATAGAGAAAGGCATCGGTGACGCGGATCGAGTTGTTCGAATTCTGCCCCGAGACCGAGTTATAGGCCTCGGAATCCCAATCCGTATCATAGGTGGGAAATTCGATGCTGGTATGACCCTGCTTGGCGTAATCCAGCACGCGTTTGACATAAGTCTCTGGGATCGCGACCTTTTTTGCCTCACGAATGGCCGATTTCAGGCTTTCATTCTTGGCCGGATCGGCGGCATCCTCGATCAGCCCGTCCCAGGCGGCAATGGCCGAGAAAATGCCGTTCAGCATCTTTTCGTGCATTTTGGAACCGGCCACGATCGAGGCGACCTTTTGTTCCTCCAGCACTTTCCAGTCAATGAAATCCTGAATATCGGGGTGATCGGCATCGACGATCACCATCTTGGCCGCGCGCCGTGTGGTGCCGCCCGATTTGATCGCGCCCGCCGCCCGGTCGCCAATTTTCAGGAACCCCATCAAGCCGCTGGATTTGCCGCCGCCCGAAAGCTTCTCGCCCGCGCCGCGCAGATGGCTGAAATTGGTGCCGGTGCCCGATCCGTATTTGAAGAGGCGGGCCTCGCGCACCCACAGATCCATGATGCCGCCTTCGTTCACCAGGTCGTCCTGAACGCCCTGGATAAAGCACGCATGGGGCTGCGGGTGCTCGTAGCTGCTGCTCGATTTTGTCAGCTTGCCGGTTTTGTAATCAACATAATGGTGGCCCTGCGCGGGGCCGTCGATGCCATAGGCCCAGTGCAGGCCGGTGTTGAACCATTGCGGGCTGTTGGGCGCGGCCATCTGGCGCGCCAGCATCAGCTGCATTTCGTCGAAATAGGCGCGGGCATCGGTTTCGTCGGTGAAATAGCCGCCCTTCCAGCCCCAATAGCACCATGCGCCCGCCAGGCGGCGAAAGACCTGCTTGGCACTGGTTTCGCCGCCCATACGGTCGGCCGGGGCCAGATCGGCCATCGCCGCCTCATCGGGAACCGAGCGCCACAAGAATGAGGGCACGCCCTTTTCGCGAACCGGTTTCAGGATCGCGGCAACGCCTGCCTTGCGGAAATATTTCTGCGCCAGAACATCCGATGCCACCTGGCTCCAGCCGACGGGCACTTCCAACTCGTCCAGTTTGAACACGGCCGTGCCATCGGGGTTGCGGATCTCGGATGATGTCAGCGTGAATTCCAGCCCTGCATAGGTATCCGCGTCTGCCGAAGTGAATCTGCGTTCGATCTTCATGTCTGCCTCATGTCCCCGTGTAGAATTGGCGTAACCCGCGTGTCCCCGCGCTCGCCGTTTACCTGTCTTCGTTTCAGGCAAATCTTCCCCGCACCAGTGCCAGGAAAGCACCGGTCAGACGCGCCAGAGCGCATCCCGTAGATGAGGAAAACATCTGCCCCTTTAATCCCCGGACCCACTATATGTAGTGTTGGTCCTGCTGGCTGCTACAAGGTGGCGTATTTTGACCGATGTGGTCAACGAAAAATTTACACCTTTGGGATACAAATATTCCTTGCATTGCCTGCCGGGCAGCCTCTGGGACGGGCGTGGCCGATTCACCCACAGGCTGGCATTTTGGATTTCTGTTGAAACCCCGCTGCTTTAGAAGGCGAAAGTAGTAGTGGCACCGGATCGCTGCGGGTTTTCTTAACAATTGTGAACGGCGCGTCGCCGTAGAAAAAAACCTGCGCGGCGTGACCATCAGGACACAAGATATTGTTGCTTGGCCGGACCCACACCCCAGGATCAGAGCTTTTTCATGGTTAACGCCAGCCAGAGCATCGCCTGACTGACCCGGCTCTGACGATAGAGGCCGGCCCGCGCGAATCCCCTTAGCCGCGCGAATAGCCCCAGATCCCGCAGCGTCGCAAAATCGGTCAGGATCGCCCGGTTTTCCGGCGTCAGCCGATCGGCCGAGGCAGACAGGGCCGCGATATTGGCATCGACCCACCGGGTCAGATCCCCGCGCAGAATATGGCTCAACCGGCGCAGCGCCGCGCCAGGGCCACGATTGGTGCCAAAGAGGTTGCCACCATGTTGCCGGTAAAGGATCGTTGGCACCTCGTCGCGGATCACCTGCCCGCCTGCCCCCGCAATCAGTTGATAGAGCCACCAATCATGCGTGGCCGGCCCGCCCGCCGCCAGCGCCTCGGGTGCCGCGGCGCGTGCCAGATCGGCCCCGGCCCGGTTCAACACCATCGTGTTGCCGCCCGCGATGCTTTGAACCAACGCATTGCGAAACCCGGGCGGATGGTGAAATTCGGGCGACATGCGGCGGCGGCCCAGATCCGCATCGCAGATCCAGCTGCGCGCGCCGTAAAGCGCTGGCATGCCGGCCGGCACGCCGGCCAGCGCCGCCAACCCGGTCTCCAGATGTTCCGGCAGCCAGACATCATCCTGATCGCTCAGCGCCAGCCAGTCGGCATCGGGGGCTGCGGCCAGAAGGCTCAGAAAATTTGCCGCGACGCCCTGACACGGGCCGTCGATCAACTGCACCTCCGCCCCAGACGCGGTCATAAAGGCGCGCAAAATTGCGGGACCGTCATCGGTGGACCCGTCATCGCCCACAAAAAGGGTCCAGTTGCCGCATGTCTGATCGGCAAAGCTCGCCAATTGCGCGGCCAGATGGGCGGCACCGTTATGAAGCCCCATCACGATAACGCCCCGACCGCCCGGCACCGGGGTCTCTGGCGGTATTTCAGGTGGGTCTTGCGCAGGCGACATGGCGCATTCCTGCCTGTCCGAACCAAGCGGCGCAAGGGTGGCGATCAAACAAGATGGTCGGGGCGGCGAGATTCGAACTCACGACCTTCTGTACCCAAAACAGACGCGCTACCAGGCTGCGCCACGCCCCGACTGGCGCTTCTCCTAACCGGTGTTTGGACGCGATGGAAGCCCGATAATCAACAGGGCCACGCGGCCAGGTCCGGGTCAATCGCCGGATGCTGAATTTGCGACCCGACCGTGATGCCGAGCGTCGCGGCCATGCCGCCATTGATCTCCAGCACATATTGGATGTTGTCACCGCCGGGAATGGGCGTGCGGTCGCGCGGGATGGCATTTTCATGGATGCGCATAACTGTGCCGGTCGCATCGGCAAAGATCATATCCAGCGGAATCAGCGTGTTTTCCATCCAGAACGCCACGCTTTGCGGACGGTCATAGACAAAGAGCATGCCGGCCTGCGCGGGCATGGATTCGCGGAACATCAGCCCTCTGGCCCTTTCGGCCGTGTCGTCGGCCACCTCGACCCGGAACCGGGCCATACCCCAATCGCCGCGCAGCTCCAGCCGATCTTCCAAACAGGCCGCTTGCGCGGCCCCCGCTATCAGGAAGGCCGCTATCGCCCCAAGCAAAACCCGCATCTTAACTCTCCTGCACAAAATCCCAGCTACGCACCTCGCCGGCCATCCGACCACGCGGGCCATCGACGACACGAATCACAACCGCCTCACCGGCTTGCAAATCGGCCAACCCATAGCGACGCAGCACTTCGACGTGAATGAACACATCCTCAGAATGACCGAAGACATTGGCAAAGCCAAACCCTTTTGCCTTGTCGAACCATTTAACGCGCGCCGCGACAAATGGCACGTCGTCAGGGATCTCGATTGCAGGGCCGAAATCCTCGTCCACATAGGCCTGGTCGGGCGGCGTAATGGAAATAACTTCCTGCGCCTGAGCGCCACGCTCAGTCTGCTGGACGATCACCTCGATCCGCGCCTGGTCGGCCACCGAGCCCTGGCCGAAATTGCGCAGGACATTTGCATGCAGCAAAATGTCCGGCCCTCCTTCGTCTGACACGATGAAGCCGAAGCCCTTGGAAATATCGAACCATTTAACAGTACCCGTAATCACGACGCCCTCGGGGCGATCTTCGTCCGCCATGGTTCCCCAACCCTTATTTGCGGTTAATGATCAGGTCTGTGCCCTCTCCATTCCTTCCAGTAACTTGACGGTTAGTATAGAACTTCGCAAGCATAAAGAAACATATCTTTTTCAACAGGTTGCCAATTGAAGTGACCTATCGGTTACTAAGTTTCCGCGACGGAATACGCGGATTTTTCGAACGGGTTCAGGGGTTCAGCCGCTGAATGTCCCAGTTGGCTGACGGGCTGACGCGGGTCCAGCGGAACCTGTCATGCAGCCGAAACGCCCCATCGGCCCAGAATTCGATTTCAACCGGCAGGATGCGAAACCCGCCCCAAAAGGGCGGCCGGGGCGGATTTGGCCCCTTGGTCGCGGTGATCCTGGCGACCTCTGCCATCAGCGCGGTGCGCGAGCCAAGCGGCTGCGACTGTTCCGAGGCCCAGGCCCCGAGCCTGCTTTTGAGCGACCGGCTTTGATAATAGGCATCGGCCTGCGGTCCGTCCTCACGCGTGACCGTGCCACGCACGCGGATCTGGCGACGCAACGATTTCCAATGGCAGACAAAGGCCGCTTTGCCGGTATCGGCAATTTCCACCGCCTTGGCCGACCCAAAATTGGTGTAGAAAACAAAGGCACCGGCTTCGATCTCTTTCAGCAGAACCATGCGCGCATTGGGCAACCCGTTGACATCGACAGTCGACAGCGCAATCGCGTTTGCGTCATTTGGTTCGGACTGTTCGGCCTCGGCCAACCAGGCGCGCGCAATCGAAAAGGGATCGTCGCCCGCGAATATTCCGCTTCGGTCGCTCATGCGCTTTCCCCTGCCCCGTCTGACCCATGCGCCCAAGGTAGACCCGGGCGCGAACCCGCGCAAGCGCCGCGCGGCTCGCGGCTTGATGCAACCGCGCCAATGGCCTAAACGGACCCAAGTGTTAACAAAATCATAAACACCAAAGGGACGTGCAATGGGTTTGATGACGGGAAAACGCGGGCTTATTATGGGCCTCGCCAATGACAAATCCATTGCCTGGGGCATTGCCAAGGCCTGTGCCGAACAAGGCGCAGAGCTGGCCTTTTCCTATCAGGGCGAACAGTTGCTGAAGCGGGTCAAGCCGCTGGCAGCGGCGATCGGATCGGACAAGATGATCGAATGCGACGTCACCGATGCGGCCTCGATGGATGCGCTGTTTGCAACGCTCGAGGAAAGCTGGGGCAACCTTGATTTCGTCGTCCATGCCATTGGTTTTTCTGATAAATCCGAGCTGCGCGGGCGCTATGTCGATACCTCCAGCGACAATTTCAGGATGACGATGGATATCTCGGTCTATTCCTTCACCGCCGTCTGCCGCCGGGCTGCCGCGATGATGGGGCCGGGTGGCTCGCTGCTGACGCTGACCTATTACGGGGCCGAACAGGTGATGCCGCATTACAATGTGATGGGCGTGGCCAAGGCCGCGCTTGAGGCATCGGTGAAATACATCGCCGAGGATCTGGGCAAGGACGGTATCCGCTGCAACGCGATCTCGGCCGGGCCGATCAAGACGCTGGCGGCCTCGGGCATCGGCGATTTCCGCTATATCATGAAATGGAACGAGCTGAATTCACCGCTGCGCCGCAACGTGACGCAAGAGGATGTCGGCAAGGCCGCGCTTTACCTGCTCTCGGATCTCGGGTCGGGAACCACGGGGGAGAATCTGCATGTCGATGCGGGCTACCATGTGGTCGGCATGAAGGCGATCGACGCCCCCGACATGACGCTGGACAAGAAGGAAGGCTGAGCCGATGAGCACCCAATTGCCGCACGAGAAAGGCTTTCACATCTCCTGGGACCAGATCCACCGCGATGCGCGCGCGCTGGCCTGGCGGCTGGACAAACGCGGCCCCGGCGAAGGCGGGGCCTGGAAAGCAGTGGTTGCCATTACCCGCGGCGGCATGGCCCCGGCGATGATCATCGCGCGTGAGCTGGATATCCGCACCGTCGATACGATCTCGATCAAATCCTACGATCACCAGACCCAGAGCCAGCCAATGGTGCTGTGCAAGCCCGACGCCGATCTGGTGGGCGATGGCACCGGCGTGCTGGTGATCGACGACCTGGTCGATAGCGGCAAGACGCTGGAAGTGGTTCGCGCCTTGTATCCCAACGCCCATTTCGCCACCGTCTACGCCAAGCCAAAGGGCGAACCGCTGGTCGATACCTTCATTACCGGCGTCAGCCAGGATACCTGGATTTTCTTTCCCTGGGACATGGCCCTGCAATATGTGGAGCCTTATCGCGGCACCGATTGAAGGTGTTTCCGCGTAAAAAAAGGGCCGCGCCTCCTGTAACTGAGGCGCGGCCCTTTTTGTTTTACGACAGCGGCTTAGCCGACCAGTTCGAGGCCGGAAAAGAAAAACGCGATCTCGACAGCGGCGGTTTCCGGCGCGTCCGAGCCATGCACCGAATTCTCACCGATCGACAGCGCATATTCCTTGCGGATGGTGCCGGCATCGGCATCGGCGGGGTTGGTCGCGCCCATCACTTCGCGGTTCTTGGCAATGGCGTTCTCGCCTTCCAGAACCTGAACCACGATGGGCTCGGAAATCATGAAGTCGCACAATTCACCAAAGAACGGGCGTTCCTTGTGGACGCCGTAAAACTCCTGCGCCTGGGCCAGGGTCAGCTGGATGCGCTTGGAGGCCACGACCCGCAGGCCCGCCTCTTCGAACTTGGCGACAATCGCGCCGGTCA
This sequence comes from uncultured Nioella sp., assembly GCA_963975135.1. Lineage (GTDB taxonomy): Bacteria > Pseudomonadota > Alphaproteobacteria > Rhodobacterales > Rhodobacteraceae > Alterinioella. Next base: position 7,914 of record CAXBGQ010000142.1, read on the forward strand.
GGTTGCGTTTGGTGGCATCGGGTTTGATGATCGAAAAAGTGCGTTCCAGCGCCATGGGACATGCTCCGCGTCAGGGTTTCATTTGTCGCGGCTGCTAACATGGGTATGCGCCCGTGAAAACCCGGCAATTGACATGGCCGAACCGGCGGGCCACACCGCGCCCCATGTTACGGATCACAGACATCTCCTATTCGGTTGCGGGCCGCCCGTTGATCGAGAATGCCACCGCTGCCATCCCGAGCGGTCACAAGGTCGGCATTGTCGGGCGCAACGGCACCGGCAAGACCACGCTGTTTCGCCTGATCCGGGG
>CAXBGQ010000143.1:0-8189 GCA_963975135.1 uncultured Nioella sp.
ACTTCAAGGAAGGTCTGACCGTTCTTGAATACTTCAACTCGACCCACGGGGCCCGCAAGGGTCTGTCGGATACGGCGCTCAAGACGGCGAACTCGGGCTATCTGACCCGGCGTCTGGTGGACGTGGCGCAGGATTGCATCGTGCGTCTGGTCGATTGCGGCACCTCAAGATCCATCACTGCCGAAGCGGCAACGCGTGATGGCGAAGTTGTGTCGTCGCTGGCCGAACGCATTCTGGGCCGGACGGCTGCCGAAGACGTGCTGGTTCCCGGCACGGATGAGGTTCTGCTGGCCGAAGGTGAGCTGATTGACGAGCGCAGGGCCGATGCGGTGGACAGCGCCGGTGTCGCCTCGATGCGGATCCGGTCGCCCCTGACCTGCGAATCCGAGGAGGGCGTTTGCGCCACCTGTTACGGGCGCGACCTTGCCCGCGGCACGCGCGTCAACACCGGTGAGGCCGTCGGCATCATCGCGGCGCAATCGATCGGTGAGCCCGGCACGCAGTTGACGATGCGGACTTTCCACATCGGTGGTGTGGCCCAGGGTGGCCAGCAATCGTTCCAGGAAGCGGGACAAGAGGGCAAGATCGAGTTCCGCAACGCCACGCTTCTGGCCAACGAGGCCGGTGAACAGGTGGTCATGGGGCGTAACATGCAGCTGACCATCGTCGATGATCAGGGCGAGGAACGCGCCAGCTTCAAGCTCAGCTACGGCTCCAAGGTCCATGTCGCAGAAGGCACGATCGTGGCGCGTGGCGATCGGCTTTATGAATGGGACCCCTATACCCTTCCGATCATCGCCGAAAAGGCCGGCACGGTGAAGTTTGTCGATCTGATCAGCGGCATTTCGGTGCGCGACGATACCGACGATGCGACGGGCATGACGCAGAAGATCGTGTCGGACTGGCGTTCCGCGCCGAAAGGCAACGAGCTGAAGCCCGAGGTCATGATCATCGGCGAAGATGGCGAACCGATGCGCAACGATCAGGGCAATCCGGTAATCTACACCATGTCGGTCGATGCCATTCTGTCGGTTGAAGACGGCCAACAGGTGCCGGCAGGCGAGGTCATCGCGCGGATCCCGCGTGAAGGGGCCAAGACCAAGGACATCACCGGTGGTCTGCCGCGCGTGGCGGAACTCTTTGAAGCCCGCCGTCCGAAGGATCACGCAATCATCGCCGAAAAAGATGGCTACGTGAAATTCGGCCGCGACTTCAAGAACAAGCGCCGTATCGCGATTGTTCCGGCCGATGAGTCCGATGAGCCCGTCGAATACATGGTGCCCAAGGGCAAGCACATCCCCGTTGCCGAGGGCGATTTCGTCCAGAAGGGCGACTACATCATGGATGGCAACCCGGCCCCGCATGACATTCTGCGGATCCTGGGGATCGAGGCGCTGGCCGACTACCTGATCGACGAAGTACAGGACGTGTATCGTCTGCAGGGCGTGAAGATCAACGACAAGCATATCGAGGTGATCGTCCGCCAGATGCTGCAGAAATGGGAGATCCTGGATTCAGGGGAAACCACGCTGCTGAAGGGTGAAAACGTCGATAAGGCCGAGTTTGACGAGGCCAACGAGAAGGCAATCTCCAAAGGCGGGCGCCCGGCACAGGGTGAACCGATCCTGTTGGGGATCACCAAGGCGTCGCTGCAAACGCGGTCCTTCATCTCGGCGGCGTCGTTCCAGGAAACCACCCGCGTGCTGACCGAGGCCAGCGTGCAGGGCAAGCGCGACAAGCTTGTGGGTCTCAAGGAAAACGTCATCGTTGGTCGCCTCATTCCGGCCGGCACCGGTGGGGCGACGCAGCAGGTGCGCAAGATCGCCCAGGAACGCGACAACAAGGTGATCGAGGCCGCCCGCGCCGAGGCCGAAGCCGCCGCCGCACTGGCCGCCCCTGAGCCGGAACCGGCAGCGGCAGACATCTTCGCGGCACCTGCGTCCGAAGACGAATAAGCCCCGCGCGGTTTGATGATCAGGAAAGCCCCCGCCGGTTAACGCTGGCGGGGGCTTTTCGTTGCGCCAGATAAACCCTGCCGACGAACCGGGATGCTGTGGCCCAACGCATTTCCCGGAATTCCCGGGACACGCTCTGGCGCGTTAAAATCTTTGATATCAGGCAGTGTTGGGTGTTTTCGGGTGTTCGACAGATGCGCTAAGGTGCCACCCTGATGGCAGGCGCAAGGACATCCCCGTTGACACCGCTCAGGATCACAAATCGTCAGGCGCGCCACCTTTGGCTCGCTTCGCAGGGGTTGGGCGATGCACCGACCGGTCGGCTGGACCTGCCCGCGATCATCCACGATCTCGGGTTCGTGCAGCTTGACAGCATACAGATCGTGGCCCGTGCGCATCATCATATCCTATGGAGCCGGAACCAGAATTACCGCGAACCGATGCTGGACCGTCTGATGGCGCGTGACCGGGGCATATTTGAACATTTCACCCATGATGCCTCGGTCATCCCGATGGAATTTCTGCCGATGTGGAACCGGCAATTTGACAGGATGCGCGCCCTCATGGACCGGGCAGGCTGGTTCAAGGGGTTGCCGGATGCAGCCGGACGAGCAGAAATCAAGGCGCGCATCGCGGCTGAGGGCGCGTTGTCGACGCAGGCGTTTGATACAAAGATTGAAGGCGCGCGCCAGATGTGGTCGCGCCCGCCGCACAAGCTGGCGCTGGATTACATGTGGTATGGCGGCGAGCTTGCCACCTGCCACCGGGTCAATTTCACCAAATTCTATGATTTGTCCGAGCGGGTGTTTCCCGAGAAATTGCGCCAGACACGGCTGAGCGAGGCCGAGCAGGTCAACTGGCTGTGCCACGCAGCGCTGGATCGGATGGGATTTGGCAGCCTGGGCGAGGTGCAGCGGTTTTGGGACGCTGTGGCGCGCGATGAAGTTCGCGGTTGGGCCGATGCGGCGGGGCTTGTCCCGGTTGAGATCGAGGCTGCAGATGGGGGTTGGTCCGGTGCCGTCGCGCCCGCCGATATCGAGGCGCGGCTGGCGCGGCTTGGCCCGCCGACCACACGGCTGCGCATCCTGAACCCCTTTGATCCCGTGATCCGCGATCGCACCCGGCTGGCGCGCCTCTTTGGCTTTGACTATCGGGTGGAGATGTTCGTGCCCGCTGCCAAACGGATCTGGGGGTATTACGTGTTTCCGATCCTGGAAGGCGACCGGTTTGTCGGACGGATCGAGATCAAGGCGGATCGCAAAGCCTCCACCCTGAGCGTGCTCAAATTCTGGCCCGAGCCGGGTGTGAAATGGTCCGCCGCACGGCATCGGAAGCTGGAGGCGGAGCTGGTGCGGCTGGCGCGCTTTGTCGGGGTCACACAGATCGCCCGCAGTGAGTGAGACGCGCCCGCGTCAGATGTGCCCCGCGCAAGGGCAAGGCACATCTAGAGCATGTTGCGTTTGACCGGATTCACGCAGTTATCTGGCCCTGTGAGGCAGCGTTTGAAACTCATTACGCGTTCACCTGGCCAGATAAATTCGATTTAGCGCAACACGCTCTAAATCTGTTCCCGATATGCGCCGGGCAGCTAACGGTCAGGTCTATTCACCAAGCGCGCGCCGGCGTTCCTCGAACTCGTCGCGGTCGATCTCACCGCGGGCGAACCGTTCGCGGAGAATATCGAGCGGGGTTCTGCCGGACTGTTGGGGGCGGCTCACGCCATCGCCCCCGGCCCAACGCACCGCAAGGACAATCAGGGCCACGATACCGGCCAGGAAAAGGATCATCATCAGCGGTCCAAGGAAAAACCAGCCGCCGCTGTCCCACATATGCGATTCATACCCATAAACCGGGCGGCTGTCCTGTTGCGCCCAGGCTGCCGCCGACAGGGCGGGCAGGGCGATGGTCGAATAGAGGAAGGATTTCATGATGTGCTCCGTGATTTATCGGGTTACCGGCATATTCGGGCCGTGATGGTCCGGGCATGATGGGCGGTCGAATTCGTCTGGCGAACCGTCATGCGGGACCTCTCGTCCGGCGTCGCTGTCGCAGAAAAAATCACCTACCGCATCCATGTCACGGCTTCGATAACGCGCCTCGATCGGGCACACCTTGTTCCATGTCAACCAGGGCGGTTTACGTTGCGTTATCAATTAAAAGGGTGCCTTGCCTTGCGGATGAAACCCGCCTCTGACCGTGGCCACCTTTGGGATTTCCTCAACCGACGCTATGGCTTAGCATCCCGGCGCAGAACAAGCCGCAAGAGAGCAGATCCATGGCCACCAGTTTTGACAATCAGATCGTCGGCGTTTGCCGGTTTTCCTATCTGGGTGTGGGTGGGTTCGAGGCCTCGAAACAGGGCGTTGAGAAGCTGACCACCGAGCTTTACGACCAGCAGCGCATGAACCGGCGCTTTGCGTTTTTCGAAAAGCTCTGCCTGCCGTCGCTGGCTGCCCAGACCGATCCGGATTTCAGGTTGGTGGTGTTGATCGGCACCTCGATGCCGATGCGGTTTCGCACCCGATTAAAGGGGTTGGCCGAGACTTACCCGTTCCTGCGGATCTGCGCGCTGGAGCCGCATGGCCCGCTCAATTCCACCAAGCGGGCCTATCGCCGCGGCTTGAGCGATGCCGCCGATTTCATCACCGGGTTCCGCATCGACGATGATGACGCGGTGGCGGTGGATTATATCGAGAAAACCCGTGCCGCCGCTGATCACATGATCGCGGCCGGATGGGCCGATGCCGATCACCCGGTCGTGGTGGCGTTTCATCGTGGCATCTATTGGGACATGAACGACAAGGAGGCCCCGTTCTACGATTTCCGCGAGATCGGGCCGTTGGGTCTGGCCAGCGCCATGATCACCAAACCCGATGATCATTCCAACATGTTTCGCTGGAACCATCGCCGGGTGGGGGCCTATGCCCGGATGTGGACTGACCCGACCGACCTGATGTTCGTGCGCACCCTGCATCAGCACAATGACAGCGACCGGTCGATCCCGCCGGGCGCAATCGCGCTGGAGAAACCCCGCGCCAAGGCGATCCTGCGCGACCGGTTCGGGCTGGATCCCGAGGCGGTTCTGCCGCTGATGTGGCGCAAGTTCGGCGGCACGGACGAGGCCGAATGACGCTGTCGCCCAACCTGCAAGGCGCGGTTTACATGATGGGCAGCATGGCGGCCTTTACCTTCAACGACGCCAGCGTGAAGCTGCTGGCCCCTGAGATGCCGCTTTTCCAGATCATCTTTTTGCGCGGGGTGCTGACCACCGGGCTGATCATCGGGTTGGCCTATGCGATGGGGCTGCGAACCTTGCGCATTCCGCGCGGCGACCGCTGGCTGGTGGCCGGGCGCACATTGGCCGAACTGGGCGGGATGGTCAGTTTTCTGACCGCCCTGTTGCATATGCCGCTGGCCAATATCAGCGCGTTCCTGATGTCCCTGCCGCTGGCGGTATCGCTGGCGGCGGCGGTGTTCCTGGGCGAGCCCGTGGGCTGGAAACGCTTGTTGGCCATTCTGGTCGGCATGATCGGCGTCTTGATGATCGTGCAGCCGGGCACGGCAGGGTTCAATTCCTATTCGCTCTTGGTGTTGCTGGCGGTGGCGCTGTTCACCGCGCGCGATATCTTTACCCGGCAATTGTCCGACGCGGTGCCGTCGCTGGCGGTTGCGGTGATCACGGCGGGGTCGGTCGCTATATTTGGCGGGCTGATGATGATCCCGCAGGATTGGGCGGCGGTGTCGCCGCGCGGGGCAGGGTTGGTCGCACAGGCATCGGGGTTCATCATTGTGGGCTATCTTTTGTCGATCATGGTGATGCGGGTGGGCGAGGTCAGCTTTGTCGCCGTTCCGCTACACGATGCTGATCTGGGCGCTGGCATTGGGCTGGTATCTGTTTGGCGACTGGCCCGATACCCTGACGCTGGTGGGGGCGGGGGTTGTTGTGGCGACGGGGATTTTCACGATCTACCGTGAAAGCAGGGTGAGGGCGGCGCATGGCTGATGGTGGCAATCTTCAGGTTCTGGGGCTGTGCCGGTTTTCCTATCCGGCGGAGCTGGAGGGGTTTCAGACCCGCCATGCCACCATGGCGGAACGGCGCGCGGCGCTTTATTCACCTGCGCGGATGGAAACGCGGCTGTTCTGGTTCGAACATATCGCTCTGCCGGGGCTCAGGGCGCAGACACGGGATGATTTCACGCTGCTGTTGCTGATGGGCGAGGACATGCCGCAACCCTGGCATGACCGGTTGCTGGCGATGATCGCGGATGTGCCGCAGATCCGGCCGGTATACCGCCCCACGGGGCCGCACCGGTTGGTCTATCGCGAGATCCTGCACGCCGCGCGCGATCCCAAGGCCGATATGGTGGCGGAGTTCCGGTTGGATGACGATGACGCGGTGGCGGTGAACTATGTCCAGATGATTGCCCGCGTGGTGCCGCAGATCCGGCCCCTGTTCCGGGCCAAGGGGCGGGTGGCGCTGGATCAGGGCAAGGGGGTCGTGGTTGAGGCCGATGGCCCGGACGTCACCCTGACCCCGGTGCTCAGCCATTGTTGGGCAGCGGCGCTGACAGTATTCCTGCGGCCCGGCGATGAGGCCTGCGTGATGGATTTCCCGCATCAGAAGGTCTGGCAGCGGATGCCGCTGGTGTCCCATACCGATCAGCTGATGTTCCTGCGCGGGGCCCATGCCACCAATGACAGCAAGGTGGGCCTGTCGGGTACCGGAAGTTTCAAAGTTGATGCCGAGGATTACCCCGACCTGCTTGCGCGCCGGTTCGGGGTCGATATAGAAGGCTTTCGCGCCGGTTGGGCGGCGTTGATGCAGCGCGTGTGACGCTGGCCGCAAATGCCCTTGCCGCTGCTGTTGACACCTCACGCGATTCCCCCTATTACCCGCGCCATCTGGCCCCGGTGCGCCTGTCGCTCCGTGAGTCATACAAACAGATTTGAGTGGTCATGATCCGGGCAACTAGCGCCCCGATCCTCTGAAACTTCCACCGCTGTGTCCTCCAGGTAGGGAAAGGGCACATGCGGTATTGGCGTTTTCGCGTGTGCGTGGGCGTCAGATGACATGAACGAGCAAGACGGGGAACCGAATGCCAACGATTCAACAGCTGATCCGCAAACCGCGGCAGCCCAAAGTAAAACGGTCCAAGTCGCAGCACTTGGAATCCTGTCCTCAAAAGCGTGGTGTCTGCACCCGCGTCTATACCACGACCCCGAAAAAGCCGAACTCGGCGATGCGGAAAGTGGCCAAGGTGCGTCTGACCAACGGGTTTGAGGTGATCAGCTATATCGGTGGTGAAAGCCACAACCTTCAGGAACACTCGGTTGTCCTGATCCGTGGCGGCCGTGTAAAAGACCTTCCCGGCGTCCGTTACCATATTGTTCGCGGTGTTCTCGATACGCAGGGCGTGAAAGACCGCCGTCAGCGTCGTTCGAAATACGGCGCCAAGCGCCCCAAATAAGAGGAAATTGCGATGTCACGCCGTCACGCCGCCGAGAAACGCGAAGTCCTGCCCGACGCCAAATTTGGCGATAAGGTTCTGACCAAGTTCATGAACAACCTGATGATCGACGGCAAGAAGTCGATCGCAGAGCGCATCGTTTACAACGCCTTTGACCGCGTTGAGGAAAAGCTGAAGCGCGCGCCCGTGGAAGTGTTCCACGAAGCGCTGGAAAACATCAAACCCGCGCTTGAGGTCCGGTCCCGCCGCGTTGGTGGTGCCACCTACCAGGTGCCCGTCGAAGTGCGCCCCGAGCGCCGCGAAGCGCTGGCGATCCGCTGGTTGATCAAGGCCAGCCGGACCCGCAACGAAAACACGATGGAAGAACGCCTGGCCGGTGAGCTGGTCGATGCCGTCAATTCCCGTGGCTCCGCCGTGAAGAAGCGCGAAGACGTGCACAAGATGGCCGACGCCAACAAAGCGTTCTCGCATTACCGCTGGTAAATCCGGCTTCTCGTTAATTCCGCCCAAGGATCTAATTCAATGGCACGCGAATATCCGCTCGACCGCTACCGCAACTTCGGGATCATGGCCCATATCGATGCGGGCAAGACCACCTGTTCCGAACGCATCCTGTTCTACACCGGCAAATCCCACAATATCGGCGAGGTGCATGACGGCGCCGCGACGATGGACTGGATGGAGCAGGAGCAGGAACGCGGCATCACCATCACCTCGGCCGCGACCACCACCTTCTGGGCGGCCGAAGACGGCAAGGGCCCCAAG
>CAXBGQ010000144.1:0-8141 GCA_963975135.1 uncultured Nioella sp.
GCGTCGACCGGCGGGCGGCCCGCGATGACAACCGGGGCCGGTTCCGGCGCGGATACACGCGGCATCACAATCTCATAAGTCGCGTCTGGCCGCATCTGTGGCAACGATGTCGGCATCAGGCGGACAGGGGCGTCAAACCCTGTCACGGGTCCCCCGGGATCTGTGTCGGTGATCCGCAGATTGCCCAGGCTGGGTTCCGGCATGATTACCGGCGCGGGCATCTCATCAAGCGCCGAAAGACGCGCAATCGGCGCGACCCTGGTCACTGCCAGCGCGAGAATGGTTGCACCTACCAACGCAGAACCCGTCAGCACAGCCAGGACGGCTGATGGCGACTCGAACATGTCGGTATAACTGCTCTGATCCCGCTGCGTGAGCGGGTTGTATATTCTGTCCCTCATGGAGGCGGAGATACTCTTATGGATTTAAGGAAACAAGAAGACGCATTGTGCGTAACCGAAAACGCCGCTTTTCCGGCAAGAAATCGCCGTTTTTGCAGATCAGGGCGCGGAAATCCGCAGGCGGTCAGATGCTGGTCTTTTTGAAAATGGCCTCGGGGATGTTGCGAATGATGGCCATGACAAGCCACCAGATGCGCCGCACATAGATCACGTTGCGCGAATTTTTGACGGCCTTAACAATGGCATCGGCGACTTCGCCGGGCTCGGCGGTCAGCGCGCCGGGCGTGTCCATGTCCGCGGTCATTGCCGTATTCACGAACCCGGGCAGCACGGTCACGACATGCACGCCCTGACCCGCCAGCCGGTTGCGCAGCCCCGACAGAAAGGCGGTGAACCCGGCCTTGGCGGCCCCGTAGATGTAATTCGAGGCGCGACCCCGATCGCCTGCGACCGAGCTGATTCCCACGATGGTGCCCGATCCGCGCGTGGCAAACCGGTTGGCCAGCAGGCCGAGCATCAGGGCGGGGCCCTCGAAATTGGTGCGGATGACCGTGCGCGCGGCGTCGGGGTCATCTTCGTTCGCGGCCTGTTCGCCCATCAGGCCGACGGCTGAGACCACGATCTGCGGCAGGGCGGGCAGGGCGTCGACAAAGGCCTCGAAGCCGTCCGTATCAAGCGCGTCGAAATCATGCAGCGTGACCGCGACCCCGGACCGGGTCTGCAGATCGGCCTGATCGGCGGTCAGGCTTTCGGCGTTGCGCGCGGCCAATTGAATGGGATGGCCGGCGGCGGCAAAGGCGCGGGCGGTGGCGCGGGCGATATCGGAACGCGCACCAAGGATGAGGACGGGGCCGGTCATAGCGTCAGCCTTTCGGATTGAGCGGAGGAAAATGCGTGGGTCAGCCCTTGTGCCCGCCGCCAGGCCGCGAAATCAGCGGCGCGGGGGTCGGCGGCGGCGAAGGTCTCGGCGGGCAGACGGCTGTCCTTGGCCAGATAGAACCGGCCGCAATGATGAAGCGTGATGGCATCAAGCTGTGGCATCAGGTCGATGGCGCGGCGCGTGCGCGGGAAATCCAGCGCCAGCGTATAGCCCGCCATCGGGAAGGAGATCGGGCTGGTTTGCGGGCCAAAGCGTTTCAGGACCGACAGGAAGGAGGCCTGCCCCGAGGCCGCGATCGCCTCGAGCAGCGCATGCAGGCCGGGTTCGGCGGTCTCGGTCGGGATCACGCATTGAAACTGCATGAAGCCGCGACGGCCATAGAGGCGGTTCCATTTCTCGATCGCGTCGAGCGGGTAAAAAAACTCGTCCCAATCGACCAGGCTGTCGCCCGCCTTGCGCGTGCCATTCCAGTAATAAAGCGCGTTGAAGGCGCGCACGGTGAGAGGGTTGAGCGCAAAGCCCGGCAGCGGGAAGGGAAAGGTATGTTTGGGCTTGGCGGGCACGTGCAGGGGGCGGTGGCGGTGTTGCGGGGCGACCTCGTCCGCGCGCGCATGTTCGCCCAGCATCACCAGCGACCGGCCCAGATGCGCGCCCTTGGCGGCACAATCGATCCACGCCACCGAATAGGCGGCGTTCATATTTTCTTCGAACGCGCGCATGGCGGCGGCCAGATTGTCTGCCGGGATCATCTCTTGCCGGATCCAGCCCGATTGCACCGGTTTGAGGCGTATCGCGCAGCGCAGGATGATACCGGTCAGCCCCATGCCGCCGATGGTCCAGCCAAAGAGGTCGGGATTTTCATTGCGCGCGGCGCGGGTCACGGACCCATCCGGGCCCATCACGTCGATCCAGTCCACGCATGTGCGGAAACTGCCGTTAATATGATGGCTCTTGCCATGCACATCGGCGCCGATGGCCCCGCCAAGCGTGATCAGCCTTGTGCCCGGCGTGACCATCGGAAACCAGCCGCGCGGCAAGAAGGCGTCGATCACATCCGACAGCAGCACGCCGGCCTCGGCCACCAGCACGCCGGTGTCGGGGTCAAACGCGATCATCCGGTCGAAATTGCGCATGTCGATGGTGTTGCGCGGGCTGATGGCGCTGTCGCCATAAGAGCGCCCGTTGCCGCGCGCGATGGCATGGCCGCGTGCAACCTGTGCGGCCAGATCAGCCTCGGATCGCGGGGCCGACACTGCACTTTCGAGCCTTGGAAAATTGCCCCAGCCTGCAATCTCCATCAAACGCCCTCCGTCTTGGGGGCGGTATCGGCAAAGACAAAGCGCCGGTCGAGCAAGTATTTCGTCACATAGCCCACCGAGAGGCCCAGAACCGCGCCGATCTCGCGCATCAGATCGGTGCCCCAGATGAGCCAGAAAGCCGTTTCCGTGCCCCAGAAAATTGCCGTCGTGATCAGCCCCATCGCAGTATAGAGCGCGAATTTGGTGCTGTGGGCCCTGACCCCGGTGCTTGGGTCGAAAAAGATCCAGCGTTTGTCGAGGATATATTTCACCACCAGCCCGATCAGGGTGCCCGCCGCCACGGCACTGGCATAGATCACCGCCCCCTCGCCCCATGCCAGCACCACGCGTTGGATACCCAGGTTCGCGACAGTGGCGATGACGGCAAAACCGGCATAGCGCAGGGCAAGCGTTGCGGGGGTCATAACAGGATGGCCCCCGCGCCAAGGGCGGTAATCAGGCCAAAAACGACAAGGCTGGTGCGGTCGGTCACGGCATAGACCAATGGGTCGTCATCCATGCCACCGCGATGCGTGGTCAGGACCACCCGGCTGATCCAGTAGAGCAGGAGGATATTTACCCCCCACAAGAGCGACGGCGCGCTGTATTTGGCCTGCACCTCGGGTGTGTTGAGATAAAGCGCCATCACCAGCACCGACACAAAGCCCGAGGTCAGCGCCATCTGCATGGTCAGAGGCAGATCCTCGACCGTGTAGGCCCGGCCCGCGGCATCCGAAAGGCCGTCGTTTTTGATATGGACCAGTTCCGCCTGTCGTTTGACGGTGGCCAGCGAGAAAAAGAAGAACAGCGAAAAGGCCAGAAGCCAGATCGACAGCTCGATCCCGGTGGCGACGCCGCCGGCGACGATGCGCAACGTGTAGAGCCCGGCCAGCACGCAGATATCAATGATGGGTTTGCGTTTGAGAAACAGCGAATAGGCCATCGTCATGACGAAGTAGAACCCGATGACCGCGGCAAAGGCCCCCCCCAAGAGCGCAGATACCAAAAGCCCCGCCGCCAGGAGGACAGGGACCAGAGCGGTCCCCACCGGCACCGACAGCCGCCCCGAGGCCAGCGGGCGGAACCGTTTGCGGCTATGGGCGCGGTCCGGCCCCAGATCGAGCAGATCGTTCAGCAGATACCCGGCCGAGGCGACAAGGCCAAAGGCGACAAAGGCCAGCAGCCCCTGCATCAATGCGGCCAAGGTAAAGGATTGATTGGCCAGGATCGGCACGAATACGAGAATGTTTTTCAGCCATTGGTGCGGGCGCATGGCCTTGAGCACCGGCCAGATCAGCGCCTCTGGGGGCGACAGGTGGGTGACATCGGCATTGACCCCGGCCACTTCGGCCCTGAATTTCGATGATGCCCCGACGGTGATCGCGGCATCGGCGCAGGCCCAGCAGGGCAGGTCGGCGCGGCTGTCGCCGATATAGACGAACCCGTTCGCGCCATAGCGCTCAGCCAGCAGCGCGGCCTTGGTCTGTCCTTTCAGGTTGCAATCGGGCGTGGTGCCCTGAACCTCGTCAAAAAGGCCCAGATGGGCGGCCACCGCCTCGGCCAACTGGTTGTCGGATGCGGTGATCAACGCGGTGCGCCCGCCGGCGGCGCGCCAGGCCTCGATGCGAGCGATGACCTGGGGATCATAGGGCAGCGAGGCCACATCGACCGGGCCCAGATCGGCCAGCGCCCGTTTCAGCGCCGGTTTGCCCGCCGCCAGGCCTTGTGCGGCAACAAGGGGCGCGCGCCAGTTATGCGCCATGGCGCACCACAGGCATTCATAGAGCATGTCGCCACGGATCAGCGTGCCGTCGAGATCGACCGCCAAAACCCTGTCTGCCGTGCTGGAATCGCGCATCATCCTGCCCAATGAACCCGTTTAGGTGATGCCGGTCGCTCTAACCTCATGCTCCCGGCCATTTCCCGATCTTTTCAAACTGCGCCCGAAAGCTGGCACAGGGCTGTGACATAAGCCAGCCGAAACTGTGGTTTTCCTGGGGACGGGCAGTCGACAGGTCGGGGGGCTTTGGCTAGGCTTGATCGTGTTGATTTCATAAACAAGCGGTTCGATATCCCATGAAACCTCTTTTCCCCATGACATTTGTATTCAGCCTGACCTTTGCCCTGGCGCTGGCCCCTTTTGCCGGTTCTGCGCAGACCGGTGATGCACTTGCGCAATGCCTGGAACTGGGCGGCATCCCCGATGCCGGCGTGCCGGTCACCCCCGAGGCGCAGGAGGCGGCCATTGATGCGGCCCGCGCCGCGATGGGGTTCTGCTCCGAGGCAGTCGAGGCCGGGTCGCAAGATGCAGGTGCGCTCTTTCATCTCGGTGTCGGATTGCAGTTGTCGGGCGATCATGCGGCCGCAATCGCCCGGTTCGAGGCGGCATCGGCAGCCGGGCTGGGGGCCGCTGACACCAAACTGGGAGATTACAGCCTTTTCGGCATCGGCCCGGCGCGCACCGATCTGGACGCGGCGGTCGAACAGTACCGGCGCGGCATTGAACGCGGCGATCTTGCTGCGATGACGACGTTGGGGTTTCTCTACCGGCTGGGCCGGGGCGTGCCGCGTGACAGCGGTGAAATGGTGCGGCTGATGACGGCGGCGGCCGAGGGCGGTTATCATTTCGCGCAGCTGCGGCTGGGCCAGACCTATTTGTCCGGCGACGGTATCCCGGGCGGCGCGGATGCCGATCTGAATATCCCCAACACCGAAACGGCGGCGCGCTATTTCAGCATGGCCGCCGAGCAGGGCAGCATCCTGGCCACCCTGGAGCTGGCCAGGATCTATTCCGAGGCCGATGGCCCCGGCACCGGCGATCCGGATCTGCAACTGCGCTGGACGCAACGCGCCGCCGATGCCGGTCTGCCCGAGGCGGTCGGTGCTCTGGGGTTTCTCTTTGAACGCGGGCGCGGCGTCGAGGCCGACCCCGACCTCGCCGCAGCGCTCTATGTGCAGGCGCTGGAGACCGGCGAGGTCGATCTGGACGATCTGCGCGGCGAGGTGGGTGGCAATGTGCCGCCCTGGGACCGCGCCACGGCGATGGCGTTTCAGGTGATCTTGCAGGAACGCGGGCTATATCTCGGTGCCATCGACGGCATCATCGGGCGCGGCTCGCGCGCGGCGGCGGCGGCCTTGGGCAATTAACCCCCGGATCGGCGTGGTCCGGGTCGCGCACCGTCAGACCGGCGCGCGACCCCGCGGGTTTGGTTATTCGAAGGCGTGTCCCGGCCGCAGCCCCAGCCACCGGAACGCGATTGCCGCCGGACAAAATCCGGTAAATGCGCTCTGGATCAGGTTTGCGCCCACGAAAGCGGTCAACAGGAACCAGTAGGGGCTGACCAGCAGGCCAAGCGCCAGACTGGCAAGATTGATGGTTCCGGCAAATACCATTACGGCACGGTCGATTGTCATTGGTCGTTTCCTTTGGGGTTTGGGGTGTCGGAAGAGGGCGCGCAATAGAGTCGATAGAGCAACGCCATCACGTCACGCAGGTTCGGATCGGTCAGCGAATAGTGGATGGTCTGGGCATCGCGGCGCACCGCAACCAGATTTTCGGCACGCAGTTTGGCCAGATGCTGGGACAGCGCCGACTGGCTGATGCCGACGGCGCGCTGCAACTGGCCGACGTTGCATTCCCCCTTGTGCAGCTCGCACATGATCAAAAGGCGATGCGAATTGGCCAGTATCTTCATCAGGCCGGCCACTTCGGTGGCATGCGATTTGAGATCTTCTATATTCATGAAGTCTAAATTAGAAGTAACTAATGTAATGTCAAGCCCGGCAGCTTCGATTCCTCATCCGGTGGGATGGCCGCCGCATCGCGCGCGCCCGGCAAGCGACCCGGTGCGGTAAAGATTCTGAGATTGGGTGGCTAGTCGATCTGAACGGTTTGACGCAACGCGCCGCTGTCGCGGTCGAAGATCAGAATCTGATCGCTGTCCGTCACCACACCATACCAGTCGGGGCCAAAGGTGACGGCTGTGGCGGTTTCGCCCGTGGGCAGGGTCACCTGATCGGGCAACGCCACCGGTGTGGCATCAGGGAACCGGGTGACAAAGGTCACCACGACCGTTATCAGCCCGACAATCATTGTCACCGTCAGCACGGTCACGAGGATGCGCAGAACCCTGAGGTTCAGCGGATCGGGGTCGTGAGTGTCTTCCGCAAGAGGTTCGGTCATGTCAGGCCCTTCGCCAAAAATCATCCCCGTCTGCATCGGTGCGGATCCGGGCAAGCGTCTTGATAAGGCACTGGCCCGTGATGTGCCAGAGGAAGCGGCGCTGAGCCGGTCGCGTCTGGCACGTCTGATCGCGGGGGGGGCAGTGGCGGTCAACGGCACTGTTGTGACCGATCCGCGCGCCCGGCTGGCCGAGGGCGATCTGGTGGAAATCACGGTCGAGGAAGCGGCCGAGGTCGCAACCGTGGCCGAAAACATCCCGCTCGAGATCCTGCACGAGGATGCCGACCTGATCGTGGTCAACAAGCCCGTGGGCATGGTGGTTCACCCCGCGCCGGGCACGCCGTCGGGCACGCTGGTCAATGCGCTGCTGCATCATTTCGGCGGCAACCTGTCGGGCATTGGCGGCGAAAAGCGCCCCGGTATCGTGCACCGGATCGACAAGGACACGTCCGGTTTGCTGGTGGTGGCGAAGTCGGACGCCGCGCATCACGGGCTGGCGGCGCAATTCGAGGCGCATCGTGTCGACCGGCATTACCTGGCGATCTGTCACGGCGTTCCCGATGCCGCCGACCCGCGTCTGCGCGGTGTGCCCGGCGTCAGTTTCGAAACAGGCGGTATCCTGAAGCTCACCACGGGCCTGGCGCGGCACCGGACCGACCGGCAGCGTCAGGCGGTGCTGTTTCAGGGCGGGCGCCATGCCGTGACGCGGGCCCGGGTCGAGGAAGGCTTTGGCGCGGTCGCGCTGATCAATTGTTGGCTGGAAACCGGGCGCACGCATCAGATCCGGGTGCATATGGCCCATGCCGGTCACGCGCTGGTCGGCGATCAGACTTATGGCGGGCGGCGGCGGGTCTCGGCCAAGGCGGTCGGCGCGGCGCTGGCGGAGGATCTGAACGCATTCCCCCGACAGGCGCTGCATGCCGCAAGCCTTGGCTTCGTTCACCCTGTCAGTGGCGAAAAGCTTGAATTTGCGGCCCCCTTGCCCGCCGACATGGCTGGGCTCTTGCAGCGATTGCGCGAAAGCGCCGGTTAAATTGTGCGCAATTGCACGTGAGAACGCTGAAACATAGGTTGTGGTGCGCCCGTTATTGCCCTTATGTCATGTCCAGAAATTCAGGTGAAATACTTGAACCGGGGCGCTGACGTTCCCATCTTATCTGAAAGTTAATCGGATTTACATCCGGGCAGTCGAACAGGGGGCTCCACATATGGCCAGTTACGCCAATCTTCCGGCACCGTCACCCGAACAGGGTTTGAACCGGTATCTTCAGGAAATCCGCAAGTTCCCGATGCTGGAGCCGGAGCAGGAATATATGCTGGCGAAACGCTGGGTGGATCATGAGGATACCGACGCCGCGCATCAGATGGTGACCAGCCAC
>CAXBGQ010000145.1:0-8097 GCA_963975135.1 uncultured Nioella sp.
CCATGTCAGCGGCACCATCAGAAACGCGATATAGACCAGCGCGGAATGGCCCGAGATCAGCTCGGAATAGATCGGCCCCAACACCGGCACGCCGGACAATTCCTCGGCAAAAGGCAGGGTGATGTCGCGGAACCGGCCCGCCCCCACCAGCTGCGGCGTGCGCCCGCCAAGCGCGAACCAGCTGTCGCCGATCACGACCGTAACACCGGCCGCCAGGAAATTGATGGCAACGCCCGAGATCAACTGATTGCCGCGGAAGGTGATCGAGGCCAATCCATGCAGCGCCGCCAGCGCGACCGAGGACGCAATACCTGCCAGCAGCCCGATCCAGACATTTCCCGTCATGGCCGCGACCGCCGCCGAAAAGAACGCCGCAATCAGCATCTTGCCCTCAAGCCCGATGTCGAAAATGCCGGATCGTTCCGAATAAAGCCCCGCCAAGCAGGCCAGCAGAAGCGGCGTCGCAGACCGGACAGTCGAGTCGAGCAATTGCAGAACGGTTGCAAAATCCATGACTTATGCCCCCTTGCGCAGGCTGAGGAAAACCCGTTCCACCGGCATGCGCACCATATTGTCCAGCGCGCCGGTAAACATGATCACCAGCCCCTGAATGACCAGGAGCATCTCACGGCTGACGGCGGGCATCTCGAATTCCAGCTCGGCCCCGCCCTGATAGAGCATCCCGAACAGCAGCGCCGCCAGGAACACGCCCACCGGATGCGACCGCCCCATCAGCGCCACGGCGATTCCCACAAAGCCCGCGCCCTGCACCGGGTCGATGACCAGCCTTTCGGCCTCGCCCATCACCGAATTGATCGCCATCAGCCCCGCCAAAGCGCCCGAGATCAGCATCGAGATCATGATGATGCGCACAGGGTTGATGCCGGCATAGATGGCGCCGGATTCGGAGAACCCATAGGCGCGGATCTCATAGCCCAACCGGGTGCGCCAGATCAGCAGCCAGACTAAAATGCAGGAGGCGACAGCGACAAAGAAGGAGACATTCAGCGGCGTCGACCGGCTGAACCCCAACCATGGCGCGACGTCATAGGCATTGGGCAGGCGCGCGCCTTCGGCAAAGCGCGCGGTCTCGGGGGCCATCGATCCCGGCACCCGGAACACATTGACCAAAAGATAGACCAAAAGCGCCGAGGCAATGAAGTTGAACATGATCGTGGTGATCACGATATGGCTGCCGCGCTTGGCCTGCAGATAGGCCGGGATTGCGGCCCAGGCCGCGCCGAACAGGGCCGCCCCGATCGTGGCCCCAATCAGCGCCAGCGACCAATGCGGCCAGGGCAGCGACAGCGCAACCACGGCCACGCCAAGCCCGCCAACGGCGGCCTGACCCTCGCCGCCGATATTGAACATCCGGGCATGAAACGCGACCGCGACGGCAAGCCCGGTAAAGATGAAATTGGTGGCGTAGTAGAGCGTGAAGCCCCAGCCATAGGCGCTGCCCACCGATCCGCGCACCATGATCGTCAGCGCCTCGATCGGGCTTTCCCCGATATAGAGCACCACCAGCGCCGAGACCACCAGCGCCAGCGCCAGATTGATAAGGGGGATCAACGCGATATCCGCCCATTTCGGCATCTTGTCCATCACGCGGCCCCTTTCGTAACACCGGCCATCAACAGGCCCAATTCGCCTTCATTGGTCTCCGCCGGCAGGCGCTCGCCCATGATTTTCCCGTCAAACATCACCGCGATGCGATCCGACAGCGACAGGATCTCATCCAGCTCGACCGAAATCAGCAACACCGCCTTGCCGGCATCGCGCAGCGCCACGATCTGTTTGTGAATGAATTCGATCGCACCGATATCGACGCCACGGGTGGGCTGGCCGACCAGCAGCAGATCGGGATTACGCTCGATCTCGCGGGCGACAACGATCTTTTGCTGGTTGCCGCCGGAAAAATTCTTGGCGTCCAGCAACGGGTTGGGCGGGCGCACGTCGAACCGGTCCATCTTGTCGGCGGTGTCGTCCTTGAGGGCGCGGTTATCCATGAACAGACGGTTTTTCTGATATTTCGGATCGTGGTGATAGCCAAAGGCCATATTTTCCCAGGCCGCAAATGGCATGATCAGCCCCTCGCGCTGGCGGTCCTCGGGCACATGGGCAATGCCACGCGCGCGCCGGCTCTGCCCGTCCGAAGCCTTGCCCGTCAGATCAAGCGGTTCTCCGTTCAAAAGGATCGTGCCGCTGGTGGCCGGGATCATGCCGCCCAGAACCTCCAGCAATTCGGTCTGGCCATTGCCCGACACCCCCGCGACGCCGAGAATCTCACCGGCCCGGATGTCAAACGAGATGCCTTTCAGGCGTTCGACCTTTTGGTCGTCATGCACGACCAGGTCCCGCACCTGCAACACCGTTGCGCCCGGATTGGCGGGCGCCTTGTCGACATGCAGCAGCACCTTGCGCCCCACCATCAGCTCGGCCAGTTCCTCGGGGCTGGTTTCGGCGGTCTTGACGGTGGCCGTCATCTCGCCGCGCCGCATCACCGAAACCGTGTCGGTCACATTCATGATCTCGCGCAGCTTGTGGGTGATCAGGATGATGGTTTTGCCCTCTTCCTTGAGCCGCGCAAGGATGCGGAACAACTGATCGGCCTCGGCCGGTGTCAGCACGCCGGTCGGTTCATCGAGGATCAGGATATCGGCGTGGCGATATAGCTGTTTCAGGATCTCGACCCGCTGCTGATGCCCGACGCTGAGATCTTCGATCACGGCATCGGGATCGACATGCAGCTCATATTCATCTGCCAGCTCGGTCAACAATTTGCGCGCCTTGGCAACCGATGGCCGCAACATCGCGCCATCCTCGGCCCCCAGGATGACGTTTTCGACCACGGTAAAGTTTTCCACCAGCTTGAAATGCTGATGCACCATGCCGATCCCGGCGCGGATCGCGGCCTGGCTGTCGGGGATCGGGGTCAGGGTGCCGTCGATGAAGATCTCGCCCGCATCGGCCTTGTAAAATCCGTAAAGGATCGACATCAGCGTCGATTTCCCGGCCCCGTTTTCGCCCACGATACCGTGGATCGTGCCCCGGCGCACCGAAATCGCGATATCCTTGTTGGCCTGCACCGGCCCGAAAGCTTTGGAAATGCCCTTCAGTTCGATGGCAAAGGGCGCGGTGTCAGATTGGAGGTCTGTCATTGGCTGCTTATCGTCCCGCGTTTTCTTGTTGTCTTTACCGCCCTCTCCCTGGGCAGGCCTAGACGTTACCACAGCGCGCCCGTCTGTCCAGCGCGGGGGGCTATGGAAAACGGGCCACCCATATTTGGGCGGCCCGGTTGGTGTTGGTGGATCTCTACCGGTGTCTTACTGAACCGGGCAGGAACCGGTTTCGGAATAGTTATGCACCACGATGTCGCCTGCGATGATCGACGCGCGGGCTTCGGCCAGGGTGGCCTGCATTTCAGCGCTGATCAGCTCGGCGTTGTATTCATCCAGCGCATAGCCGACGCCGTCTTCTTCGAGACCGAAGAAGTGGATGCCGGTTTCGATCTCGCCCAGGTCGGTGCTGAAGGCGTCATAAACCGCCACATCGACGCGCTTCAGCATCGAGGTCAGAACCTGGCCCGGATGCAGGTAGTTCTGGTTGCTGTCCACGCCGATCGACAGGATGCCTTCATCGGCGGCGGTCTGCAGAACGCCCAGGCCGGTACCGCCAGCGGCAGCAAAGACCACATCGGCCCCCTGGCTGATCTGGCCACGGGTCAGTTCACCGCCGCGCACCGGGTCATTCCAGGCAGCCGGCGTCGTGCCGGTCATGTTCTGGATGATCACCGCATCGGGGTTCACCGCGCGCACGCCTTGCGCATAGCCACAGCCAAAGCGCGAGATCAGCGGAATATCCATGCCGCCGACAAAGCCGACGGTGCCGGATTCAGAGGCCATACCCGCCAGCATGCCGACAAGGTAGGATCCCTGTTCCTCACGGAAGATGACCGAGCGCACATTGGGCGCATCGACCACGCCGTCGATAATCACGAAAGTGGTGTCGGGATAATCGGGGGCGACAACTTCCAGCGCCGAGGCCTGGCTGAAGCCCGCCATCACGATGGGGTTGGAACCGGATTCGGCCAGACGGCGCATCGCCTGTTCGCGCTGCGCGTCCGATTGCAGTTCGATCTCACGATAAGAGCCGCCGGTTTCCTCGGCCCATTGTTCGGCACCGCGGAAGGCGGCTTCGTTGAACGAGCGGTCAAACTTGCCGCCGAGGTCAAAGATGATGGCCGGATCCTGGGCCAGCGCCGCACCGGCCGTCAGGGCCATGGCAGCAGCGGCACCAAGGAATGTTTTCATAAGGGTCATAAAAGTCTCTCCCGGGTTGGATGGCGGCAGGGCGTCTTATTCGTTTTTTCGCGCCCGGCCCGCAAAGATCAGATGATCCATGCCGGAATAAGGGCAAAACGGGGGCGGGCGGTCAACCGGATTCTGGTATTTCTGCCATTGAATCCGACAGGTCGCGGGCCATCAGGAGGGCATCGACCCGGGTTCCGTCGCGGCAAGTATAGTATTCGCGCCGCCGCCCGGTGCGCGCAAATCCCGCCTTTTCGTAAAACGCGATGGCCCCGGCGTTATCTGCCGCAACCTCCAGAAACAGCGTGATCGCACCGCGCGCGGTTGCCCGGGTCATGCCGTGCGATAGCAGGCCCGTGGCGATGCCCTTGCGGCGATGCTCGGGGGCCACGGCGATGGTCAGCAGCTCGGCCTCATCGGCGATGACGCGGATCAGGGCGAAGCCGCCGGGCAGGGTGACAAGGTCACAGGTCGGATCGGCAAGGAAACCGGCAAATTCATCCGCCCGCCAGGGTCGCGGTGTCACAAAGGCCGTCTCATGCAACGCGGCCAGGTCTTGCGGCGTCACAGCAGCACCGGGCCAGTGTCGCGCGCCGGGGCTGCATCGGCGGGGCGCAGGTAAAGCGGTGCCGGACGGGGCAGGGCGCAATCGTTCATCCGTACCGCTGCAATCCGGGCGATCGCCTCGGCCAAGGGGTATCCAGGTGCGCACGCAACTCCGCCGATGCGCTTTGCCAATTCGTCGGCCCGATGCCCGATCACGGAGGTTTTGGCATCCGGGTCGGGCAAGGCAACGGCATCGAAATCACACAAGACAGGATCGCTTGGACCCGAGGAACCGTTGAACACCTGCGCATAGACCATGTCGCGGCGGGCATCGACGCTGCACAGGACGGGCCCGTCAGCGCCAAGCGCCAGCGCCTCCAGCACCGAGACCCCGACTGCCGGCAGCGAGAGCGCCAGGGCCAACCCGCGCGCCGCCGAAACCGCGATCCGCACACCGGTGAAATTGCCGGGACCAATGCCGACACCGAGGGCCGAGAGATCGCTCAACGATACGGCGGCCTCAGACAGCACCGCCTCGATTATCGGCATCAGTGCCTCGGCCTGACCCTTGGCCATGTCCGTGTGCCGGGCAGCAATAACCATATCCCCCGACAGCAGGGCGACCGTGCAATATGCGCCCGAGGTGTCAAAACCCAGAACCAGCGGCAAATCAGCCATCGTCGCCCCCAAAGCCCGCGTTCAGCCGGTCGCGTGCCGATCCGACATCCTTTGCGGTATCATCGTCAAAATGCAGCCAGGGGGTTCGCGCGCCGAAATGTGCGTGGGCTTGAGGCGGCAGGGCATCGGCCTGATCCAGCAGGCCGAGCGGCAGATAGATCTGCCCCGGCAGGTATTCGAACCGGGCCGCAAGCGGCGACCCGCAGGTGCGGCAAAACCAGCGATCCACGCCCGGCATGACGGACAGTTTCGGCCCGCGCGCGGGCGCGAAGGTCACGTCCTCATCCGCGAAACCGGCGAAGGCAGGCAAAGGCGCGCCGGTCCATCTTTTGCAATCGGAACAGTGGCAATAGGTGACGATTTTCGGCGCGGCCGTGGCGGCCAGCGTCGTGGCCCCGCAATAGCAGCGCCCGGTGATCGTTGCGGCCTGTCCGTCAGACGGCAACGGGCCTGACCTCGACCACCTCGGGGATGTAATGGCGCAAAAGGTTCTCGATGCCCATTTTCAGGGTCACGGTCGAGGACGGGCAGCCCGCGCAGGCCCCTTGCATATGCAAATAGACGATGCCGCGATCAAAGCCGTGAAAGGTGATGTCGCCGCCATCCTGGGCCACGGCCGGGCGCACGCGGGTATCCAGCAATTCCTTGATCTGGCCGACGATCTCGGCATCCTCGCCGCTGTGTTCGGCATGGCCTCCGGCCCCGTCCGTGCCCTCCATCACCGGCGCGCCGGATTGGAAATGTTCCATGATCGCACCCAGAATGGCGGGTTTCACATGGTCCCATTCGATGCTGTCATCCTTGGTCACGGTCACGAAATCGGTGCCCAGAAACACCGCCCGAACGCCTGAGACGCCGAAAATCCGCGCCGCCAGCGGTGAATTGCCCGCCGTATCGGCGGCCGGGAAATCGGCGGTCCCGGTCTCCAACACCTGCTGGCCCGGCAGGAATTTCAGCGTCGCGGGATTGGGGGTGGATTCGGTTTGGATGAACATCAGGCGCTCCTTCGCGGTTGCCATTGGATATGCGCCCGGCGGCCCGGATTGTCAATGTTTAGAACCGTTCTAAACATCAGGTCACAGCCTCCAGCTGCTCCTTCGACAACTCGCCCGGCACAATCGTCATCGGCACCGGCAGCGTGCCCGCCGATTTCGTGAGCGCCGTCACCAGGGGCCCCGGCCCCTTGCGCCCGGTGCCCGCGCCCAGAACCAGCACGCCGATCTCGCGGTCATCGCGAACCTGCGCCAGGATCTCGTCGACCGGCACGCCTTCGCGAATCACAAGCTCGGGGTCGACGCCCTGCTTGTCGCGCATCCATTTGGCAAAGACGTTGAAATGCGCCTCGATGCGTTCCCGGGCTTCGGCGCGCATGACCTCGCTGACACCGATCCAGTGGTTGAATTCATCGGGCGGAATGACCGACAGAACCTGCACGCCGCCACCGGTATGGGCCGCGCGCATCGCGGCAAACCGCATCGCGTTCAGGCATTCGCGTGAGTCGTCCAGAACGACAAGAAACTTGCGCATACGGATAATCCCTCTTTTCCGGCGGGCATCATGGCGGTTCGCTGCCGCACTGGCAACGGAAAGCTTGACGCGGGCCTCAAGCGCTGGATTTCGCCCAGTCCCAGTAGAGCTGCAAGGCTTGCCTGGTGACCGGGCCAACCTGGTAATGGGTGCCGTCAAATTCGGTCACCGGCGTCACCTTGGCCATGTTGCCCGACATGAACACCTCATCGGCGGCGCGGAAATCGTCAAAGTTCAGAACATCCTCGCGCACCTCGACCCCTGCACCGCGCAGATTGACGATATGGCGGGCGCGGGTGATGCCCGACAGAAAGGTGCCATTGGCGATCGGGGTGTGCACCACGCCATCCCTGACCATGAAGATATTGGCGGTGGCGGTTTCGGCGACATTGCCCATCGCATCGGCCACCAAAGCGTTGTCATAGCCCTTGGACCGCGCCTCGACCAACATCCGCGCATTGTTGGGGTAGAGGCAGCCCGCCTTGGCGTTGGTGACGTTATCGGCCAGTACGGGGCGGCGAAACTGCGTCGTGGTGAGGCGCGCCGTGGCGTCGGGCGCGGCCAGCGGGATCTCTTCAAGACAGATGCAAAACCCCACCGAATCCGATTTCGGCACCACGGCGGATCGTTCGGCATCGATACCCCAATACATCGGCCGGATATAAAGCGGCGTATCGGGCGCATAAAGTCGGATGCCCTGCCAGGTCAGGTCGAAAATGTCCTGTGCGCTGTGGGTCGGTTCCAGCATCAATGCGCGGGCCGACCGGTTCACCCGTTCGCAATGCGCCATCAGGTCGGGGGCGACGCCATGGGCATAGCGCGCACCGTCAAAAACCGTGCTGCCGACCCAGGCCCCGTGATCGGCGGCATTCATGATGGCGACGTTGCCGTCATGCCATGCGCCCTGAAAATACGTGCGGATATTCGTGCCGGTCGCCATAGGTGATCCCCCCTTTTGGCGACAGAGTGCTTGGTTTTAGGTCATAGGTCCAGACGTAAAACCCTGCTGGTAATGCATCGTGACCGGCGCGGGCCG
>CAXBGQ010000146.1:0-8029 GCA_963975135.1 uncultured Nioella sp.
GGGGGGCGTTGTCAGATTGATCAGGCGGTGATCAGGCCCATCGATTCAAGCTTGAGCAGAACCTGCTGCGCGCAATTGTCGACATCGGCACCTTCGGTTTCGACCACCAGTTCGGCATTCGTGGGCGCTTCATAGGGGTCCGAGATGCCGGTGAATTCCTTGATCTTGCCTTCGCGCGCCAGTTTATAGAGCCCCTTGCGGTCACGGCGTTCGCATTCCTCCAGCGAGGTGGCGACATGGACCTCGATGAACGCCCCGAAGTCTTCGATCATCTCACGCACGGACCGTCTGGTCGTGGTGTAGGGCGCGATGGGCGCACAGATGGCGATGCCGCCATTCTTGGTGATCTCGGACGCGACATAGCCGATGCGGCGGATGTTGATGTCGCGGTGCTCCTTTGAGAACCCGAGCTCGGATGACAAGTGTTTACGCACCACGTCGCCATCCAGCAGCGTAACGGGCCGGCCGCCCTGTTCCATCAGCTTGACCATCATCGCATTGGCAATGGTCGACTTGCCGGACCCCGACAGCCCGGTGAAAAACACCGTAAAGCCCTGATTTGAGCGCGGCGGCTTGGTGCGGCGCAATTCGCTGACCACGGCGGGAAACGAGAACCATTCCGGGATCTCCAGCCCTTCGGCCAGACGTCGGCGCAGCTCGGTGCCCGAGATGTTCAGGATGGTGACATTCTCGCGGTCCGCGATTTCATCATTGGGTTCATATTGGGCCCGGTCCTGCACATAGACCATGTGTTTGAAATCAACCATTTCGATGCCCATTTCCGCCTGGTGGGTGCGGAACAGATCCTGCGCATCATAGGGGCCGTAGAAATCCTCGCCCTGGCTGTTCTTGCCGGGACCCGCATGGTCGCGGCCGACGATCATATGGCTGCAGCCGTGGTTCTTGCGGATCAGGCCGTGCCACACCGCTTCACGCGGGCCGGCCATGCGCATGGCCAGGTTCAGCAGGCTCATGGTCGTGGTGGACGAGGGGTATTGATCCAGCACCGCCTCATAGCAGCGCACGCGGGTGAAATGGTCGATATCGCCGGGTTTGGTCAGGCCCACGACGGGGTGGATCAAGAGGTTTGCCTGCGCTTCCTTGGCGGCGCGGAAGGTCAGTTCCTGATGCGCGCGGTGCAGCGGGTTGCGGGTCTGGAAGGCGACGATGCGCCGCCAGCCCAGTTTGCGGAAATAGGCGCGCAATTCGTTGGGCGTGTCGCGCCGGGCGCGGAAATCGTAATGCATCGGCGGCGTGATGCCGGTGATGGGTCCGCCGAGATAAACCGGCCCGGCGATATTGTGCAGATAGTTCACCGACGGATGCGCGATGTCATCGGCCCCGAACACCATTTCGGCCTCGCGCGCCTTGTTGGGCACGTATTTGTCGTCGAGCGACAGGATCGCCAGGATGACGCCTTCCTGATCACGCAGGGCGATGTCCTGACCGGGTTCGACCGTGGCTGCAAATTCCTCAGACACATCCAGCGTGATCGGCATCGGCCAAAGGGCACCATCGGCCAGACGCATGTTTTCGACGACACCGGTGTAATCGTCCTCGGTCATGAAGCCCTTGAGCGGGTTGAAGCCGCCGTTCATCAGCAGTTCCACATCGCAGATCTGGCGCGGGCTCAGATCCCAGGAGATCAGATCGGCGGCCTCGCGCTTGAGCTTTTGTGCGCTGTCGGGCGACACGTAAAGCTCCTGGATCGGGGCAAGTTGGTTCTGCATGACATGGGTCCTGTGCTTTTGGGAAAGAAGGCCGCTTGCCGTGCCGGTCAGTTCGGCGTGCAGGCGGTCGTAATCGGCAAGTTTACGGGCAAGAAACCGGTCGGTGAGACGGGCCTTTTCCGCCGCCCCGCGCGAGGTCAGCGCATATGTGAAGCGTTGACGTTTATCCGAACCCGAGCGGTCGGTGACCTTGACCAGCCCTGCATCGGCGACTGCACGAAGATTCGCGTTGAGGCGGCCGAGCGAAATGCCAAGCGCCTCGGCCGTTGCGCGCTGCGCCGCATCCGGCGCGGTGTCGAGCTGACGCAGGAGACGAAAGAGCAGGTCGTCTTCGGGCAGGGGTGGCAGGGTTTGGGGCGCGGGCATTGCGGGGCTCGAAAGTGTGTTCAGTGGTGAACACATCTCATAATCCCGCGCGCGCGGGAAAGAAAAAATTGGCTGCACCCGGGGATTTCCGCCGCCGTGACCCATCTGCAACGCAAAAAGGCCCGCGGGGGCGGGCGGGAGGTGATTGCGTTGTCGAAAGCGGCCTTAATCGTCCTGTTCGGAAAGGAATTTCTCGGCGTCAAGCGCCGCCATGCAACCCATGCCGGCGCTGGTCACGGCCTGACGGTAGATGTGATCGGTCAGATCGCCGGCAGCGAAAATGCCGGGGATGGCGGTGCGGGTCGATCCCGGCTCGACCTTCACATAGCCACCGCTATGGGTTTCCAGCGCATCCGCCACCAGCTCCGAGGCGGGCGCATGGCCGATGGCGACAAAAACGCCCTTGCAGGGGATCTCGGTGATCTCGCCGGTTTTTACGTGGCGCACGCGCACGGCCTCGACGCCCTTGGGATTGTCGGTGCCGATGACTTCCTCAAGCGTGTGGAACCACATTGGCGCGATCTTGGGATGCTTCAGCAGCCGGTTTTGCAGGATCTTTTCTGCGCGCAATTCATCGCGGCGATGAATGAGCGTCACCTTGGAGGCGAATTTGGTGAGAAAAAGCGCCTCTTCCACCGCCGTGTTGCCGCCCCCGATCACCACGATCTCCTGACCGCGATAGAAAAATCCGTCGCAGGTGGCGCAGGCCGAGACGCCAAAGCCCTTGAACGCCTCTTCCGAGGGCAGGCCTAGCCATTTGGCGCGCGCGCCGGTGCACAGGATCACCGCGTCGGCGGTATAGATCGTGCCGCTGTCACCGGTGGCGGTAAAGGGGCGCTTGGAGGTATCCAGATCGGTGATGATATCGCCGATGATCTCGCAGCCCGTCGCCTTGGCATGCGCCTCCATCCGGATCATCAGATCGGGGCCCTGAACCTCGGTATCGCCGGGCCAGTTCTCGACCTCGGTGGTGGTGGTCAGCTGGCCACCCGGTTCGATCCCCTGCACCAGAATGGGCTCCAGCATGGCGCGCGACGCATAAACCGCGGCAGTGTATCCGGCCGGGCCGGAGCCGATGATCAGAACGCGGGTGTGACGGGTATCGGACATGGGCGGACAGACCTCGGCAAGGGTTAATCGGACTTACAAATGCGATATAGAGAGGCCGGACCGGCAAGGGAAGGGGGGCATTCTGCCGCTTGCAATCGGCGGGTTTCCGGTTCATATCTTGCGCGCCCTTGTAATAATCTTGCGCAAAGGGCATTTAAGACATCAGGAATGTTAACCCACCCCTAGTTGAGAGGTCCGCCGCCCATGCCCGGAGCAAAACTCGATCAGACCGACCGCATGATCCTGGCCGAATTGCAGGGCGATGGCCGCATGACCAATGTGGAACTGGCCAGACGGGTTGGGATATCGGCGCCGCCCTGCCTGCGCCGGGTCCGCACGTTGGAGGAGCAGGGCTATATCCGCGGCTACCACGCCGATGTGAACCCGCGTCTGTTGGGGTTCGAGGTGCAGGTTTTCGCCATGGTGGGTCTGCACAGCCAGGCCGAAGCCGATCTGGTCGCGTTCGAGGATCGCTGCCGCGCCTGGCCTTTGGTGCGCGAATGCCACATGCTGAACGGTGAGATCGACTTTATCCTGAAATGCGTGGCCCCCGATCTCAGCGGTTTCCAGAGCTTTCTGACCGAACAACTGACAGCGGCCGATAACGTCGCCTCGGTGCGCACGTCGCTGGTGATCCGGCCCGCCAAGGATGATCCCGGCGTGCCGTTCGATGTGCTGGAAAGCCGGATCACGCATCAGGAGTAGCCGCGATGCTGCCGATCAACCCGGCCCGCGTCAAAGCGCTTTATGCGCAGGCGATGGCCGCGCAGAAGGCCGGTCGCCTGGATCAGGCGTTGGCGCTTTACGGGCAGGTTCTGGGGCTGCGCCCCGATCTGGCCGAGGCGCAGTTTCAGGTCGGGCAGATCCATACCACCCGTGGTCATAAAGCCAAGGCCGAGGCCGCCTTTCGCAAGGCTTTGAAATCGCGCCCGCGCGAACCGGCGATCTGGCAGGCTCTGGCCAAGACAATCAGCGGCGGAGCGTTGAAAAAGCTGCGGGCCGAGGCCGCGCGGGCGGGGGTGGCCCTGGATGGCGAGCCCGATATTTCGGGGCTCTTGGCGCGGGTGCAGGGCAATGAGGCCGAAGCCGCCGAGGCCGAAGCGCTGGCGCTGGTGCGTCAGTTTCCCAATGCCGCGCGCCCGGCGCTGGCCTTGGGGGCGGCGCGTGCAGGGCAGAAAAAATGGGGTCTGGCGCTGCCGGCGCTGGAAAAGGCGGCGGAACGCGATCCCGCAAGCCCGATGGCGCAGGTTTTGCTGGGTGAGGTTCTGCTGCAGATGGGGCAGGTTTTCCGTGCCGAAGAGGCGCTGTTGGCGGCCAAGCGGCTTGGCGCGGATGTGGCGATACCGCTGGCGCGGCTGTTGCGCGATACCTGCCGCGATGGCGCGGCCGAAAAGACGCTTGCGGCGGCGGTCGCCAGCAACCGGCGCAACACCCGTCTTTTGACCGATCACGCCATGGCGCTGGCCGCCTTGCGCCGCCCGAAAGAGGCGCGGCGCGTGGCCGAAAAGGCGATCGCGGCGGGGGCACCGGCG
Organism: uncultured Nioella sp.; assembly: GCA_963975135.1. GTDB lineage: Bacteria > Pseudomonadota > Alphaproteobacteria > Rhodobacterales > Rhodobacteraceae > Alterinioella. Next base: position 4,739 of record CAXBGQ010000146.1, read on the forward strand.
GTCATGCGGGTGCAACTGGCGGCGGCGATGTCGGCCGAGGGCGATGTCGAGGCCGCGCTTGCCGCGACCGATGCGGCGCTGGCGCGTGATCCAGGCAATACCGACATGCTGACCCTGCGCGGCCAATTGCTGCAATCGGGCGGGGATTTCGAGGCCGCGCGCGAGGCTCTGATGCAGGCCGTAACCTCGGGCGCGGATGCGGCCGAGGCGATCCGGTCCTATGTCAGCGGCGGCAAACTGGCGGCGGGTGATCCGATCCTGTCGGTGCTGGAGGCGCGGGCGGGCGATCTGTCCTTGCCAACCGCATCGCGCCGGACGCTGGCCTTTGCCATGGCCAAGGCGCTAGAGGATCTGGGCCGCCATGACGAGGTGTTCGGCCATCTGCATCGCGCCAACCGGCTGATGAAATCCGAATTTCCCTACCGGTTTGAGAATGAGCGCAGCCATGTGCAGGCGGTTCTGGATGCTTACCGGGTGCTCAAGGGCCGCGATCTGGAGGGCATCGCGCCGCAGGATGCGCCGATTTTCGTCACCGGCATGGCGCGCTCGGGCACCACGTTGGTGGAAACCATTCTGTCGGCCCACAGTGAGGTGACGGCGGGCGGCGAGCTGCCCTATCTGTCCAAGGCGATGGCGCGCGTGATCGATATGGCCAATCTTGCCCCCGACCGGATCGGCGATGCGATGGCCCGCGCCGGGAATGACTATATCACCACCGCAAGGCGGCGTACCGGCACAGATGGGATTTTCACCGACAAGGCGATATCGACCTACGCAAGGATCGGGCTGGCGGCGATGGCACTGCCCAATGCGCGGTTCATTGTTCTAAAACGCGACCCGCGCGATGTCGGACTGTCGATCTATCGCAACATGTTCACGCCCGGCACGCATCTCTATGCCAGCGATCTGGGCGATATCGGGCGGTTTATCCGTCAGCATGACGCCTTTGTGGAGTTCTGGGGCAACGAGATGCCCGACAAGGTGCATGTGGTGGAATACGAGGCGCTGACCGCCGATCCCGAACCGGTGATCCGCAATCTGGTGGCCGCTGCCGGGTTGGAGTGGCAGGAGGCTTGTCTTGAGCCGCACAAGGCCACGCGGCAGGTTGCGACGCTCAGCTTTGCGCAGGTGCGTCAGCCGATTTATCGCGCGTCGGTGGCGGCGTGGAAGCGCTATGAAAATGAGCTGACGCCGCTTTTCGAGGCGCTGGAAAAGCCGGTGGTTCTATAGCCCTCAAGAGGGGCCGATCCGGAGGTTCCTGATACCCCGCCGCGATTGCCGGGCGACAGGGCTGGACTGAAAAAAGGCGGCCGTTCTGGCCGCCTGTTTTTTTGGTGTCCCTGCCTGTCCGGCCAGGCCTACGCGGTTTGTACCGCGCGCGCTGTCAGACGGGCGCGATTGCGTTTGCCGCGTGCCCAGGGCATCTCAATCTGTTCTTTCCGGCTTTCTTCCAGAACCCGTTCCATCCAGCGCCGCTTCGTCATTGCTCATGTCCTTTTCTTGTTGCCCTTTTGGGCTTTGCCAATCCCGTTTTTCGGGTTGAGGACAATCTGGCGGAACTTTCAGGCAGTGTTACGGCCAGCCTCCTAAATTCCGGTAAATTTCCGGGGCAAAAATGTGGCGCTGTTTCGGCCTGTTTTTCCTGGGCTTTCGGGGCGCGGGCGGCGGTGATCCGGGCAGCAATGCGGCAACGCGTGCCCAAAGCGTGCCCTTATTGGGCGCAGGGCGCACGGAATTGGGCCGCTCTGCCCCGGATCTCAGAGTCGAATCGTGGAAATGAGCCGTCCATAATCGACCTCGCCGCGATGGGTGGCGCGGCGATAGGAATAGAACCGCTCCGCATCCGAAAAGGTGCAATGCCGGGTCCATTCCGCCTGACCGACACCGGCGGCGCGCAATCGGGCCAGACCATATCCCGGCAGATCGAAAAGATATCGGTCGCCCGCGCCATTGGCGAAAAAGCGGGTGTTGTCGTGATCTTCATCAAAGAACCGCTCGGCGAATTCGGGGCCGACCTCATAGGCGCGCTGGCTGATCGAGGGGCCGATGACGGCGTGGATATTTTCGCGTGTGGCCCCAAGCGCCTCCATCGCGTCCAGTGTCGCGTCCAGAATACCATCGAGCGCGCCGCGCCATCCGGCATGGGCCGCCCCGATCTCGGTTTGGTCCGACGATCCGGTGCCGCAATTCAGGCCCCGAAAAATACCCGAGGACGCGCCGCCGCGCCGGGTAAAGAACCCGTGCCGCACCCCCGACAGAAGGTCCGAGGTGATGATCTCGAGATGCGGGGTGGCGGTCATGGCTCAGGCGGGCTCCAATCCCGGGGGCGGGGGGCTGTCGGCCGGCGTCAGCGCCAGCACTTTGAAGAGCGTTCCCATTTCCGCCGGGTGCGTCAAGCGTCTGTGTGCCGCGATATGGCTGTCCAGCGCCGCGCCGCCCAAGCGTCCGGCCAGCGCTTCGGCCCGCGCGGTGATGCCGAGCCGTTCCAGAAACACGCCCTGCGGCGTCAGGCTTGAGGCGCGCGCGGGCGTGGCCGCGCGGGCCAGCGGGTCAAAAGCCACATGCGCGGTCAGGTCGGCCTGACCTGGGGTCGCCAGCACATCGATGGCTGCGTGATCCTGCAGCGCCTGAAAGGTGTCACCGATGCTGATCGCGTCGCCATAGTCGATGATCAGGGCCGCGCCGCCATGGCCGTCAATGCGGCGGCCGATATCCTGCGCGATCGGCAGCGCGGCGGCGTTCAGTTCAACGATCTGGCCGGGGGTCGTATCGGCCAGCCGATCCGAAAGCGCTGCAACGGGGGCTTCGGGGGCCAAACCCCAGATCAGAGCGCCCTCATCGCCACCGATCTGGCGTTCGTGCCAGGTGGTCGGCCCGCGCTGAAACTGGCGGATCGGCAGGGCGTCGAAAAACTCGTTGGCGATCAGGAACAGCGGCAACTCGGGCAATTGGCCGGGATGGTCGTGGAAATTGATGTCGTGGCCCGCAAGGGTGGCGCTCTGGCGCGCGCGCAGGGTGGGCGAGGCCTCAACCAGATGCAGCTGCATCGCGGCGTGAAATCCGGGCACGCGGGCGGTGGCGCGCAGGGCGTCGGCCATCAATGTGCCACGACCGGGGCCAAGCTCGACCAGCGCGAATTCCGCCGGCGCGCCCTGATCCATCCAGACCTGCGCCAGCCAGAGCCCGATTAGTTCGCCGAACATCTGGCTGATCTCGGGCGCGGTGGTGAAATCACCCGCCACCCCCAAGGGGTCGCGGGTGGTGTAATAGCCATGCACGGGATGCAGCAGG
>CAXBGQ010000147.1:0-8025 GCA_963975135.1 uncultured Nioella sp.
AAGGGCAGGCCCGCCTGGCTCCGCACTTCATCCCAGATCTCCTTGCCGTAGGTATCGGTCAAAAACCCCTGCAAGGCGCGGTTCACCAAACCGTGCATCCTCAGGCTCCCGCAAATAATATGCAGGCCTGATAGCGCGCCAGAGGTTAAGAAACCGTTCCCCGGGGGTCAGAAATCCGTGGGTGCGCCGCCTTCGGATTTGCGCCGGTCGACAAAGGCGCGCAATTCTTCGCGGATGCCATCGTCCATTGCCGGGGCCTCGAACTCGTTGATGATGTTCTTGTAGATCTTGTTGGCCCGCTGCGCTGTCCATTCGCCACCGGCCAGCTCCCAGGCCTCGAAATTGCTCCAATCACTGGCAATAGGCGCATAAAACGCATCCTGATAGCGGTCCTGGGTGTGCTGCACGCCAAAGAAATGCCCGCCCGGACCAACCTCGCGGATCGCGTCAAAGGCCAGATCCTCGGGCTCGGTCGACCAAAGCTTCGGGTCGAAATAGCGCTGGATCATTTGCAGAACCTCGCAATCCATCACGAATTTTTCGGGGCTGGCGATCAGACCGCCCTCCAGCCAACCGGCCGCGTGATAAATCATGTTTCCGCCCGCCTGGACCGCCGACCACAGCGAATTGGAGGTCTCCCACATCGCTTGCCCGTCGGGGACATTTGCCGCGCAGACACCGCTGGCGCGCATCGGCAGGCCGTAAAACCGCGCCATCTGGCCGGTCATCTGGGTGGCGCGCATATATTCCGGCGTCCCGAACGCGGGCGCGCCCGATTTCATGTCGACATTCGAGGTGAACGTGCCGATGGCCACCGGGCAGCCCGGTGAGACGAATTGCAAAAGCGCAAGCGCGGCCAGCCCCTCGGCCAGGCTCAGCGTCACCGCGCCCGACATGGTGACCGGGGCCATCGCGCCCGCCAGCGTGAAGGGTGTCACCACAACCGCCTGGCGCGCCCGTGCCAGGATCATCGCGCCCTCCAGCATCGGAAAATCATGTTGCAGCGGCGAGACCGAGTTGATGTTGGTATACATCCGCGGCGTGGCCTCGAATTCCTCCTGCGTCAGCCCGCCCGCGATGCGCACCATCTCCATCACATCCTCGACCCGCTCGCGGCCCAGGGAATAGGCATGCGCGGCCTTGTCGGTCAGCGTCAGCTTTTCGTAAAGACAATCGAGGTGACGGACAGAGGCGTGGATATCAATCGGTTCCGCCGGATAGCCCCCGGCGAAGTGGATGCAGTTGAAATACTGCGTCAGCTTGATAAATTCCCGGTAGGTCTCGAAATCGCCAGATCGTTTGCCGCGATCCAGATCCCAGGCATTGGGTGGCGACGAGACATTGCCAAACACCATATGATTGCCGCCAATGATGATCTTTTTGTCAGGGTTGCGCGGCGTCACCGTGAACTGGCTGGGGGCCTGGCCGACCATCTCCATCACGAAAGCTTCGTCCATCCGCACATTGGTGCCGTTAACCTTGCAGCCCGCGCGGGCCAGGTATTCGCGCGCCTCCTCGTTCAGGAATTCGATACCGATATCGGACAGGATCCGCATCGCGCCCTTGTGGATGGCCAGCACGCCTTCGGGGCCAAGCGGCTCGGTCGGGCGGTCGGGATTGACCGGTATGCGCCATGGCATCTGGTCGATCGTGGCGGTTCCGGCCCGGTCGGCATTTCCCTTGCGGCCGCCGGCACGTCGGCGGCGGGGGGCGGCATCTGCGCTCATTCGATGATCTCCCGTTTGCGGTTTGAAGGCCACAATGGCCCCGCCCCGCCCGACGGTGTTTTCAGATAGCGACCGATTGTGAACCCGTTTGCGTCGCTTTTGATTTCGCATGTGCCGCGTGCAGGGCACCGCCCGGGGCCAGTTGCGCGGGCAGGTCGCGGATATCGGGCAGGATCAGATCGGCATGCGGGGCCAAAGCTTCGCGCCCGGCCATGCCGCTGAGCACACCAATGGCCAACATTCCCGCCGCGCGCCCGGCATGCAGATCATGCAGGCTGTCGCCGATCATAAGCACATCGCCGGGGGTCAGCGCGAAATGATCGGCGAAGGCCCGACACATGCCGGGGCCGGGTTTGGACCCGTGGCCGCTGTCGAACCCCTGCACCGAATCGAAACAGTCCAGAATGCCGGCCTCTGCCAGATGCGCCTTGGCCGCGTGCTCGGAATCGTTCGTGGCCACGCCAAGGCGCAGCCCCATCGCGCGCAGCTCGGTCAAGAGCGGGCGCAGCGCGATAACCGCGACCATCGGGGCGCGTGCCGCCGCCATGCTGATCCGGGTTTTCAGCGTTGCCGCGTCGGTGCCTGTGAGCATCGGCAGCAGCGCCGCGACCACATCGGCATCGGTGCCCGCAATCAGACAGCTGTCGGGCGCAAAGCCGCCTGTAGCGGTATCATACCCGATGCGCGCGCCCATTTCGGTGGCGCGCCCGGCATCGCCCTCGGCCAGATCCAGCAGCAGGTCCTGCGCGAAGCCCGACCAGCTGCGTTCGAAATCAAACAGCGTGCCGTCCTTGTCGAACAATATTCCGGTAACCATTGCGCACGGGGCTCCTGCTGCTGTTGTTGCACCGGGTGACAGTGTCACGGGAACCCGGGCCTGTCACCTGCCCGCTCTTGACCCGCCACCTCGAATATTGTCAATGTCAATCATGGACGGCGCGCAACCCAAATACAGCCTGCATGACAGCATCGGCTATCATACCACTCTGGCCGCCCGGCTGGTCGAACGCCGGGTCGAGGATGGGCTGAAGGGATTTGGCCTGACCCGGATCGGATGGTGCATTCTGTTGGCGGTGGCCGAGGAAGGGTTGAAAAACCCCTCCGATATCGCGGGTTTCGTGGGCATCGACCGCACCGCCACTTCGCGCGCGCTGAGAGCACTTGAGGCGAAGGGGCTGATCAGCCGCGCCATCGGGCGGACCGACCGGCGCATGACCGAAGTGTCGATGACGGATGAGGGCCGTGCCCGGATGGTGCAGGCGCTGCCGGTCTGTGTGGAAAACATGGCGCATTTCAACGCCAAGCTCAGCAAGGGCGAGCAAGCCGATCTTAAGGTTCTTTTGAAAAAGCTCTATGCCGGCGAACGCGAGGCGATCGGCGAATAATCGCCAAAACGCTCATGTCCAATGCGTCATGGCCCCGCCAGGCAGCGATTGGCGCGCCTCGAACAGCGCCTCGTATGGCAGGCTCAGATGGTCGCAACAGGCCATGACCCAGGCATCATCCATCATCAGAAAATCCAGCAATGATAGTTGCATACCGGGTTCCGAGACCTGTGCGCGCAGATCGTCGACACCGGCCCCGGTGCTGCCCAGAAAGACCGGCAGCAATTCCTCGTTGCCAACCAGCCAGGCCATGGCGTTCAGGGCAATTTCCGCAGCGCGATCCGCGTTCATGTGATGTCACAATCCAACTTGTTAAAGGCTTTGTTAACCTTTCCGTATCATGCATGAACAAAGCCCAGAGTTAAACCAGCGGCGGAGCATTCGATGACAGGGCGCATTCTAGTTGTGGACGATGTGGCCACCAATCGCATCGTCATGAAAGTGAAGCTCGCAGCAGCCTGCTACAGCGTGTTGCAGGCCGATTGCGGGGCGGCGGCGCTCAGGATTGCGAAATCCGAGCAGCCGGATCTGATCCTGCTGGATGTGCTGATGCCCGACATGAGCGGTGTCGCCGTCTGCGCGGAACTGAAGGCCGACCCCGCTACTGCCGATATCCCGGTCATTCTGATCACCGCGCTGGCCGATCAGGACAGCAAGATGCAAGGTCTGCAACGCGGGGCCGACGATTACCTGACCAAGCCGGTCGATGAGGTGACGCTGCTGGCCCGTGTCCGCTCGCTTTTGCGCGCCCATGAGATCCAGCGCGAATTGCGCCTGCGCGAGGAAAGTTGCGCGGGCTACGGGTTTGCCGAACCTGCGACCGGATTCGTTACGGCGGGCAAGGTGGCGCTGGTGGCACCCGATGCGGCCAGGGGCGTGTCGTGGAAACACGCGCTGGATGCGCAGGGAACGCGCGGCCTGCAGATCCTGCCGCGCGAACAGGCGCTTTCGGGCCATGGCATGGACAAGGCCCCCGATGTCTATGTGATCTCGGCCGATCTGGGATCCTATAACGAAGGGTTGCGGCTGTTGTCCGATTTGCGGTCGCGGCCCGCGTCGCGCCATTCGGCAGCGGTGATGATCCTGCCCAAGAATGACGCCGAACGCGGCGCGGTGGCGCTCGATCTGGGCGCGGGCGACATTCTGTATGATCCCTTCGACCCTGCCGAATTGGCGGTGCGGATCAAGACGCAGCTCAGGCGCAAACGCCAATCCGACCGGCTACGCGCCACGGTCGAGGCGGGGCTGGAGCTGGCGGTGACCGACAGCCTGACAGGCCTGCATAACCGGCGCTATGCGCTTGGCCATCTCGCGCGGCTTCTGGTTGAGCCGGGGCGCGGTCTGGCGGTGATGATGCTGGATCTGGACCATTTCAAGGCGGTGAATGACCGCTTTGGCCACGCCGCCGGCGACCAGGTGCTGGCCACCGTCGCCAAACGCCTGCGCCATGAATTGCGCGGCCGCGATCTGGTGGCCCGGTTGGGCGGTGAGGAATTTCTGGTCGCCCTGCCCGATACCGACCCCGAACACGCGCTGCAATGCGCCGAACGCCTGCGTCAGGCCGTCGGCGGCCGGCCCATCACGATTCCCGGTCTGGACCGGCCTGTAACTGTTACAATGAGCGTAGGTATCGCGCTTGGGCAAGCAGAGGGCGACAGTGCGGAATCGTTGATCGAGCGGGCCGACCGGGCGCTTTACGGGTCCAAATCGGATGGACGCAATCTGGTCACGGTCTCAGCCTCAGCTGCCTGAACCGGCGAAGCGGCACCTATCGGGCGCTATCGCTGCAGCCCGCGTCACCGGTGCCCGCGGCGGTTCAGCATCTGCAACAGATTATCGGCAAATGCGGCGCGGGCCGCGGGCGACATGGTGGCCAGGCGATCCAGCAAAGCCCCACTGCCCCGATCCTGCAAATCCAGAACCACACCGCGCTGCCCGGCAAGTGCGGCCGCGGCGGCGGCGCGATCAAACGGATCGCCCCGCACCGATTGCGCAAAGCCGCGCGCAGCTTCGACAAACTGCCGGCGCTGCCCCCGCATCATCTCGCGGTCGGCCCCGGCGGCCTGCACCACCGCAGCCCGGTCGTCACGCTCCAGCGCAAAGGCCAACGGTGCCAACCCCAACAGGCGCAGCGTATCGGCCCGGTCGCGCATCCCGCCCTCGGGGCGCCCGCCCAGAAAGGCCCCGCCGATTGCGCCTAGAACCAGAAGGTTCAGCGCCAAGCTAAGGCCCAACACGATTTTTACACCGCGCGGCGTGCGTCTCTTAACCGGCGTATCAACAGGCATGCTCATGGCTCAGCCATCCTCCAATTCCAGCAGGTCACCCCAGCCCGAGGCCAGGATATCGCCCTCGATCAGGCCGCGTTCGCTGAGTTGCCCTGACAAAAGCGCGTCAATGCTGTCGGGCGCGTAAACGCCGATCGTCAAACCGGTAACGGTGGCCGCAACCAGCCCGCCCGCGCCGCGCCAGCCGCCAATGCTGGACCACCAGCCGCCAAACCCGCCGCGATCCGGCACAGGCTTTGGCACCTGCAACCCGGCCTGCACCGATGCAGCGTCGGCCAGAACCCGCGCCATCAGGGCCTCCGACGGCGCATCCGCATCGCGGGCGGTGGCAAGCAGATCGGTCAGGTCATCACGGTCATCAGTCATAGCCCAAGGCCTCCTTCTGGCCTGCCAGTGCCCTGGCCAACGCACGTTTGCCGCGCGCGGTCAGGCTTTCCACCGCTTCGACGCTGATGTCCAGCACCTCGGCGATATCGGGGTTCGACACCCCTTCGATATGGCGCAGCACCACGGCCTGGCGCTGGCGTTCGGGCAGGGTGGCCAGGGCGCTATCCAGCGCGGCCATCCGGTCTGCCCGGATCAATCTGTCATCTGCGCCCGGCACATCATCGGCGGGCTCGTCGGTTTCGTCCAGCCCCACCGCGCGGCCCGCCCGGCGCAGCCGGTCAATGGCCAGGTTCGCGGTGACCCGGAAAAGCCAGGTCGACACCTTGGCCCCATCTGCCTGCCAATCCGCCGCCGCGCGCCACAGGCGCATCATCGCCTCCTGCGCCACATCCTCGGCCTCGGCCCTGTCACCCAAAACGCGGGCGGCGTGGTTCAATACACGCGGCAACAGGCGGGCCGTCAGAATTCGGGCCGCCCCGGGATCGCCACCGGCGAAGAGCAACATGAGGGCATCATCCCGCAATTCGTCCAGTTCGGCGTCCAGGGGCTCCATTCTCCTGTCATAGCCCGCCTGCGACCGGGGGCAAAGGGCAACGGCCGGGGGGACCGCCGCCCTTTGCCATCGGGGACCTCAGTTACGGAACCAGCCGCCACGTTCGCCATGCCCGGCACCGCCACCACGGCGCATCATGGTCGATGCGATCTCGTCAAACTCGGCTTCGCTCACCACGCCGTCACCATCGGCATCGACGCGTGAAAACATGCGCTCGGGATCGGCGCGGCGCGGGCGCATATCGTCCATCTCATTGGCGCTCAGCATGCCGTCCTCATTGTCGTCGAACCGCTCCATCTGGCGGTCGATCATGGTGGCCATACGCTCGGCGGCACCGGCCAGCAATTCGTCACGGCTGAGATTGCCGTCGCCATCGGTATCGGCCTGAGCAAAACGCGCGCCACGGGCCGATTGCATCTCTTCCAGCGTCAGGCTGCCATCGCCATCAAGGTCGAGATCGGAAAACGCGGGCCGCTGCATCGGGCCATCACCGGCACCCATGGCATTTGCGGGCAGGCTGACGGCCAGACCGACAGGGATCAGCAGGCTCAGCAGAAGGGCAGATTTCATAGACATGTCAGATACTCCATTTCTTGACTGTATGAAGGTTCCACGCAGCAGCCAGGACATTCCGTCGCGAATTCGCGATTTTTTTTCGCGGGGGGCTGCGCGGGCCTCAATTCGGGTGATAAGAAGCGCGGATATCAGACCGCACAGGCCCGCATTCATGGACAGCACCGTCACTCTTTCGCCGGAACGGCCCCTCTGGCCTGCCATGCGGCTTGGCTGGCGCGGGCGCTGCCCCAATTGCGGGCAGGGCGCGCTGATGAAGGGCTATCTGAAGCTGCGCGACACCTGCCCGACCTGTTCCGAGGATCTGAGCCATGCCCGAGCCGATGACGGACCGGCCTATGTGACCATTCTGATCGTCGGCAAGGTGATGATCGGGCTGATGCTGCATGTGTTCATCGTCTACCGGCCCGAGCCGCTGACGATGGCCGTGGGCTTCACGTTCGGTTCGGTCGCGCTGGCGCTATTTCTGCTGCCCCGTCTCAAGGGCGCGTTTGTGGGGATCCAATGGGCCAAGAGGATGCACGGATTTTAGACAAGAGCGCCATTCGCAACGCAGCCACCATCATCATGCTGCGCGACACGGGTACCCGCCCGCGCGTGCTGATGGGGCAGCGCGGCAAGGCGGCGGCCTTCATGCCGTCCAAGTTCGTCTTCCCCGGCGGCGCGGTCGATGCGGTCGATGCCCGGATCCCGCTGGCTTGCGCCCCGACGCCCGACTGCGCCACCCGGCTTGCCAATCAATCCGACCTGCCCGCCGCCGCCCTTCTGGCCGCCGCCACGCGCGAGCTGTGGGAGGAGACCGGGCTGCTTCTGGGCGCGCCTGATCCGCGTGCGGAAACCATCGCGGCCCCACAGGGCTGGCGCGGGTATCTCGCCACCGGCCACCTGCCCGATGGCGACGCGCTGCGCTTTGTCTTTCGCGCCATCACGCCGCCGGGCCGCCCGCGCCGCTTCGATGCGCGGTTTTTCATGGCCGATGCGGAGAGGCTGGCAAATGACCCGGACGATTTCTCCAGCGCCGAGGATGAGTTGAGCCATCTGCAATGGGTGCCGCTGGACGAGGCGCGCGGCTTTGACATGCCCTTCATCACCGAGGTCGTGCTGGCCGAGAT
>CAXBGQ010000148.1:0-7981 GCA_963975135.1 uncultured Nioella sp.
GGTAAAGCGTGCATAGGCGGCTGTGGGCGCGTGGGCGGCGTCGCAGATCTCCTTGGTGAAGCTCTTGGAGGCCTCAAGCTCGGCCGCCGCCTGCGACGGCCCGAAACACAAGATGCCCGCAGCCCTGAGAGCATCCGATACGCCCGCCGCCAACGGAGCCTCAGGGCCGATAATGACGAAATCTATCGCCTCTTCAGCGGCGAATTCCACCACTGCGGCACCATCCTCGGGGTCCAGATCGGCGCAATCGGCGATCTGCGCGATACCGCCATTGCCGGGGGCCACAATCAGCTTGTCGCATTTCGGGTTTTGCAATGTCGCCCAGGCCAGCGCATGTTCGCGCCCGCCGCTGCCCAAAATGAGAATATTCATGCAGTTCACCGCCTGTTAGGTTTGGCCAAGGCCAATAGCGAATGGGCGGGTCAGGCACAAGACAGGCGAGCGGATGGCGATGAAGGATCAGGCATTGTGGGACCGGATCGCGGCCGATGAATTTGGCGATGGCGCGGCGTTTGCCGAGAGGGTCATGCGCGCGACCGGGTGGGACCAGCCCCGCGCGGAAGGGGCGATCGAGGAATATCGCCGGTTCATCTATTTGCTGGCATTGGTGAAAACCGCGCGCCGGGTGGCCCCGAAACCGGTCGATACGGTTTGGCGGCTGCATCGGGGCGATGGACCGGTCTATGAAGGGTTTTGCGCCAATGTGTTGCAGCGCGCCGTGCCCTATCGTGTTGGTGGCACCCCACGCGACCGGGAGCTGACGCAAAACGCCTATCGGCGCGAATTTGGGTCGGCCCCGCCCAAACGCTTTTGGCCCGATCCCAACCGCATCGCCTATTGGGTGGTCTCCGGGTTGCTGGCCGCAGGTGGCGTTCTGGGCGCGGGTTTTGGCAGCTCGATCTGGCCCGGTGTGATTGGCGTGGCTCTGGCGCTTTTCATTCTGCTGATGCCGAAACGTGCCGGAAAAGGCGGCGATGACGCTGCGTTCTGGGGCATCATGGCAGCGGGCGATTTCGATGGCGGCGATGGTGGGTGCGATTGACCGCGACCGCAGGGCCGCGCTTGGCGCTGGAACCTCATGGCCGCCGCCGCTAGGATTGATGCCATGAATGATTTGATCGATGATGACGGCCTCGATGCGGGCCCGGGAAATGCGCCGGAATTTTCCGTCTCCGAGATTTCGGGCGCGGTCAAGAAAACCATCGAGGGCGCGTTTTCCCGCGTTCGGGTGAGGGGTGAGATCGGGCGGCTGTCGCGGCCGCGTTCGGGCCACGTCTATCTCGACCTCAAGGATGACCGCTCGGTGTTGGCGGGCGTGATCTGGAAGGGCGTGGCGGGCCGGATGGCAACGCAGCCCGAAGAAGGCATGGAAGTGGTCGCCACCGGGCGGCTCACCACCTTTCCCGGTCAGTCGAAATACCAGATGGTGATCGAGGATCTGCGCCCGGCGGGTGCGGGTGCGTTGATGGCGATGCTGGAAAAACGCAAGGCCGCGCTGGCGGCGGAGGGGCTGTTTGCCGAGGACCGCAAGGCGAAACTGCCCTGGCTGCCGGAGGTGATCGGCGTGGTCACGTCGCCCTCGGGGGCCGTGATCCGCGATATCCTGCACCGGCTGCGCGACCGGTTTCCGCGCAAGGTTCTGATCTGGCCGGTGGCGGTGCAGGGCGCGAAATGCGCCCCCGAGGTGGCTGCGGCGATCCGCGGGTTCAACGCGCTGGTGCCGGGCGGGCGCATCCCCCGGCCCGACCTGTTGATCGTGGCGCGCGGCGGTGGCTCGCTGGAGGATCTGTGGGGGTTCAACGAAGAGGCAGTGGTGCGGGCGGCGGCAGAGAGCGCCATTCCGCTGATCTCGGCGGTGGGGCACGAGACCGACACGACGCTGATTGATTATGCCTCGGATAAACGCGCGCCGACCCCGACGGCGGCGGCGGAAATGGCGGTACCGGTGCGCATGGAGCTGTTGGCCTGGGTCGAGACCGCCGGCGGGCGGCTGTCGCGCGCGGTCACGCTTGGGCTGGGGTCCGGGCGGCAGCGCTTGGGCGATCTGTCGCGTGGCCTGCCGCGGCTGGAGGCGGTGCTGGATGGCCCGCGCCAGCGGCTGGATGCGGCATCGGATCGGCTGGGCCCGAGCCTGCGCGCCGCGACGCAGGGCAGGCGGATGCAGTTGGAGCGTCTGACGGCGCGGTTGCAGCCGGGGCTGGACCGGTCGGTGGCGGGCAAGCGCGTGATGCTGGAACGGGCGGGGGCGGGGCTGTCGCCCTTGCGCCTGTCTGGGCAAGTGGCGCGCGGGCGCGTGGATCTGGCGCGCCTGGTGGCGCGGTTGAGCCCGGAACGCCAAGTTGCGCGGATCGAGGCCGGGCGCGCCCTTTTGCAGAGCGGCGTGGCGCGGCTTGAGGCCAATGCGGTGGCCCGGCTGGTGCAGCGCCGCGAGCGGCTGGCGGCGCTGGAGCGGATGCGCCAGACGCTCGGCTATCGCGAGACGCTGCGGCGGGGCTATGCGGTTGTGCGGGACGGGGCGGATGTTGTGACCGGCAAGGCGGAAGCCGCGCGCGCGGCCCGGTTGGAGATCGAATTTGCCGATGGCCGACTAGATGTCGTGACCGGTGGCGGTGCGCCGAAGCTGCGTGGGCGGACCGGTCCGGGGTCTGGGTCTGATCAGGGCTCGTTGTTCTGAGGTCTGGATTTCGCTGGCCTTGCGGCCATCGACCCGCGCCGGGGCGGCCGACGTCAGGCCCCCGGAGGCGGGAGCCCTCCGCCGCCCGCATTGCCATGGGGTTGTTTGAACGGGTGGCGGGCCAAGGCGGAGTATGGCGCGCGGTGCAGGGACGGGAGCTTCCAGCGGGGATATTTGCCGGCGCAAAGAAGCAGGGGGTTTCGACCATACCGGCGTGGCGCGGAGCGTTGCTGGAGCGGCGACACGGGGGAAAGGTGTGAGGCGGATCAGGGCGCGCGGGCCATTTCGCGGGCGGCGCGTTTGTCCATCACCTTGCGCCATTTACGCGGCATCGTGGCGAGAGCGGCCATCACCGGCAGAGACCATGGCAAGAGCGGCGCATTGCCGGGTATCTCCAGCTCGTCATAGGGCCGATCGGGATGCATGTGGTGGTCGGAATGGCTGGGTGCATTGACCATCAGGAAGGATGTGAAGCCGCGCGGCGCGTTCCAGCTGTGTTGTGGGCCGACGGGCTCGAGGCGGCCACCCGGCAGGGTGTGGCGGCTGAGCCCGTAATGCTGGATGTAATCGGAGAGCAGGATCTGGGTATGTGCCAGACCGGCGAGACCGGCAAAGCCCACCAGACCGGGCAGGCCGCCGATCAGCGCGGCGAGGATCAGAACCAGAGCAGCCCCACCGACATAGGTGACATAGGGCGGCAGCCGGCCCGGTTTGTGGCGGCGCGCCTCTTGTGCGCGGCCCGCGCGAAAGGACCCGATCCAGGCGCGCGGCAGGAAGGTCCAGAAACCTTCCCCGGCGCGCGGTGTGTTGGGATCGTCCAGCGTGCCGACAAAGGCGTGATGGACCAGCCGATGCGCCGAGACATGGTGGCCAAAGAGCATCGAGACGTAGACCGCGGTACCAAGCCTGCGCAGGGCACGCGGGCGGCGATGGATCAGCTCATGCGCGTTGGGATGGCTGATCTGGCCCATGAAGGACGCGGTGGCCAGAAAAAGCGTCAGCGTCTCGCCCCAGTTGCGCGAGGGATCGGTAAAGGCAAGGGCCGCCAGCGGCAACAGCGCCAGATGGCCAAGCGCCAGCGTGACCGAGAGCGCCTCGGCCGCGACACCGTGATCGTGGCCTCGGGGTGGTGGTGACATAAAGTGATCGAGCCCGGCGGCCAGCACCGTCAGCCAAATCAGCCCCGCCGCCGCCCACCAACCGCCAAAGATCGCGCCCAGGATCAGGGCGATAAGCGGCGTCAGCGTGGCCACATAATACCGGGTCATCAGCATGGGGCAGGGGTCCTTCCTCGAACGGGCTGGCGCGTCACGCGCAATCTATATGCGTTTTGGGGCAAAACGATGTCGGTTTTGGTGGGCGCGGGGCCTGTGGTCAGGATACAAGAGGGAAAATCTTTGCAAAAGGTGACCTGATGGCGCTGGATCAGAACAAGGGTGTGTGGAAATCGGGTCGCGGCAAGGGCCGCCACACGCCGAAGGGGCGTCAGGTTGACGATGACGCACTGGTTGAGGTTCAGGCGTTGCTTGGCGAAAGCCCCCGGCGGCGCGATCTGCTGATCGAGCATCTGCACCGCATTCAGGATGCGCGGGGCCATCTCTCTGCCGCGCATATACGCGCGCTGGCCGAGGAGATGCGGATGTCGATGGCTGAGATCTATGAAGTGGCCAGTTTCTACGCCCATTTCGATGTGGTGAAGGAAGACGAGACCCCGCCACCCGCGCTGACCATCCGGGTTTGCGATTCGCTTTCCTGTGAATTGGCGGGGGCAGAGGCGTTGAAGGCCGCGCTTGAGGATGGGTTGGATGCATCGCAGGTTCGCGTGGTGCGCGCACCCTGCATGGGCCGCTGCGATACCGCGCCGGTGCTGGAGCTTGGCCACCACCATATCGACCACGCCACGCCCGAAAAGGTGCAGGCGGCGATTGCGGCGGGCCATACCCATGCCGACATCCCGGATTATCAGGATCTTGCCGCCTATCAGGCCGAGGGCGGCTATGCGACGCTGAAGCAATTGCGCGCCACTGGCAATTGGGAAGAGGTCCAGGAAACCGTGCTTGCCTCTGGCCTGCGCGGGCTTGGCGGGGCGGGGTTCCCGTCGGGCCGCAAATGGGGCTTTGTGCGCGCCAATGCAGGCCCCCGCTATCTGGCCGTCAATGGCGATGAGGGCGAACCCGGCACGTTCAAGGATCGCTATTACCTGGAGCGCGTTCCGCATCTGATGCTGGAGGGCATGCTGATCGCGGCCTGGGCGGTCGAGGCCGAGACCTGTTTCATCTACATGCGCGACGAATACCCTGCCGTGCTGCATATCCTGGCCACCGAGATCGCGGCGCGGGGCCGGGGCCTATATCTGCGGCGAAGAAAGCGCGATGATCGAATCGATCGAAGGCAAGCGCGGCATGCCGCGTCATCGCCCGCCTTTCGTGGCCGAGGTGGGCATTTTCGGCCAACCGACGCTGGTCCATAATGTCGAAACGCTGCATTGGGTGGCGCGGATCTGCCGTGAGGGCCCGGAGATCCTGAGCGGTGTTGAAAAGAACGGTCGTAAGGGTCTGCGCTCCTATTCCGTGTCGGGACGGGTGAAGACCCCCGGTGTGCATCTGCTGCCTGCGGGGTCGACCATCACCGATATTATCGCGGCCTGCGGCGGCATGGCGGAGGGCCATGTTTTCAAGGCCTATCAGCCCGGCGGGCCCTCCTCGGGTTTGCTGCCTGCAACCATCAATGACGTGCCGCTCGATTTCGACACGCTGCAACCGCTTGGCACGTTTATCGGGTCGGCTGCCGTGGTGGTTCTGTCTGATCACGACAGCGCGCGCGATGCGGCGCTGAACATGCTGCGGTTTTTCGAGGATGAAAGCTGCGGGCAATGCACGCCCTGCCGGGTGGGCTGCGAAAAGGCGGTCAAACTGATGCAGGCCGAAACCTGGGACCAGCCGCTGTTGGAGGAGCTTTGCGTGGCCATGGCCGATGCCTCGATCTGTGGCCTGGGGCAGGCGGCACCGAACCCGATCCGTCTGACGATAAAGCATTTTCCTGAGGAATTGTGACCTGGGGATTTACAGGTCTCGGTCTGATCGCGGCGCTCGGCTATCAGGCGATGCTTGGGCGACCGGTCGGGGTGCTGCGGTCCACCGTCAAGACCGGCGCGACCCTGACGCTGGCTTTGGCGAGCCTGGCGGCGGGTGCACCGATCCTGTTGGCAATCGCGCTGGCGCTTGGCGCGCTCGGTGATTTTTACCTGTCCCGGGCGGGGCAGGGCGCGTTCCTGAAGGGCGTTGCCGCCTTTGCGCTGGCGCATGCCGTCTATATCGCGCTGTTTGTCGGATTGCCGGGCGGGGCGGGACTGTTCGCGCTGTCGATCCCGGGATGGGTTGGGGTGGTGAGCCTTTTGGCGCTGGCAGCGTCGACCCCGGTCTGGCTGCTGCCGCATGCCGGGCCGCTGAAGGGGCCGGTTGCGGGCTATGTGGCGATCATCACGGCGATGGGGATCGCAGCGCTGCATCTGGCGGGGGAATTTCTGCTGGTGGCAATCGGCGCGGGGCTGTTCCTTGGCTCTGATCTTATCCTGTCGGTGCACATGTTCCGGCTGCGTGCGGACAGCCTTGCGGATCGGGTTGCGCGGCAATTGGTCTGGCCGCTTTATTGGGGCGGGCAGGCGTTGATTGCCTATGGCGTGGCGCGGGGGGCTGGCGTGTTGCTCTAACGCCGGGTGCCGAGAATGCGTTGCCAGAGCGTGCCGCCATAGTAATGCCCCGCCACGAAATACCCGATGACAAGCGCAAAAAGCACGATGGCCGGAAATCCCGACAGGTCAAATCCGCCTTCGGTCGTGTCGCCGGTCAGCATGGCAATCAGGTATCCGCCGCCAAAGAACACGGTAATGAAATCGAGGATGCCAGCGCTAATGCGCCGCCCCATCGAGGCGCGGGGGTGGTCTGTCATGAAACAATCTCCCTTTTTGGTTAATCCTGGCAGTCTGGCGCATTTTAGCAGGCCCTGGCAAGAAAACCGGGCATCGGCGGCATCTTCCATCTCGTCGCGCGGCGTATTAGGTGAAAGCACGCGCATTGCCCCGGAGGCTCAACGGATGTCTTTTTTCAGTAAACTCAAGGACCGGATGTTCAAATCCTCCTCCAAACTGGATGCGGGGTTGGATGCGATCATTGAGGAGGGCGCGGCCATCGCGGAGCCGAGTTCGGGCGAGGAAGCCCAGAGAGCCGAGGAGCCGCCGGTTTCCGCGCCTGCGCGTCCTGCAATTGCCGAACCACAGCGGCCCGAACCCGCGCCCGAGATTCCCGCCACACCTGAACCCGCTGCCAAATCCGGCCTTGTCGGGCGTCTCATGGGCCGCGGCACCGCGCCGCGCCGGGCGCTGGATGACGACATGCTGGAGGAGTTGGAGGAGCTTCTGATCACCGCCGATATGGGTGTCGAAACCGCGATGCGTGTCACCGCCAACATGGCCGAGGGCCGCTTTGGCCGGATGATGACCGCCGCCGATATCAAGGCGCTTTTGTCGGCAGAGATTTCCCGCATCATGGAGCCCGTGGCCCGGCCCTTGCCGCTTTATCCCAAAAAACCGCAGGTCGTGCTGGTGGTCGGCGTCAACGGATCGGGCAAGACCACCACGATCGGCAAGCTGGCCAGCCAGTTTCGCGCTGCCGGAAAGAAGGTGGTGATCGCGGCGGGCGATACGTTTCGCGCGGCGGCCGTGGAACAGTTGCAGGTCTGGGGCGAGCGGGCCGGTGTGCCGGTTCTGACCGCCCCCGAAGGCTCGGACCCTGCTGCCCTGGCCTTTGACGCGATGGTCAAGGCCGAGGCCGACGGGGCCGATCTTTTGATGATCGACACCGCGGGCCGCCTGCAGAACCGCGCCGATCTGATGGAGGAACTGGCCAAGATCGTGCGCGTCATTCGCAAGAAAGACCCCGACGCGCCGCATAACACGTTGTTGGTTCTGGATGCGACAACCGGCCAGAACGCGCTGAGCCAGGTGGAGATTTTCCAGAAGCTCGCCGATGTTTCGGGGCTTGTGATGACCAAGCTCGACGGCACCGCCAAGGGCGGCGTGCTGGTGGCGCTGGCGGATCGGTTCGGGCTGCCGATCCATGCCATCGGCGTCGGTGAACAGATCGACGATCTGG
Source organism: uncultured Nioella sp. (assembly GCA_963975135.1). Classification (GTDB taxonomy): domain Bacteria; phylum Pseudomonadota; class Alphaproteobacteria; order Rhodobacterales; family Rhodobacteraceae; genus Alterinioella. Next base: position 7,825 of record CAXBGQ010000148.1, read on the forward strand.
CCCCGTTCGATCCGCAGGAATTTGCCCGGGCGCTGACGGGGGCGGAAGGCTAAGCGATGGGGTGTCCGGCGTTCCAAAGGCCGGTCGCGCTGTCACAGCCGTTGCCGCGCGCCGCTAGATGAGCGCCTGGCTCATCTCCATCGCCGGAACGCCCGCC
>CAXBGQ010000149.1:0-7889 GCA_963975135.1 uncultured Nioella sp.
ATATGCGCGCCGATCCATGCCGCCCGCCGGCATGTCGGGGTTCAGCTGGAACGGGTGCCATTCAACGGTGAACGGGTGATCGCCTGCCGCCTCAAGCGCGCGGTCGAGATGGGCCTTGCCGATGAAACACCAGGGGCAGATCGGATCGGAGATGATATCGAGCTTGATCATGGCGGGCCTTTCAGGAGCGCGGCAAGCGCCTTGCGGTTGAGTTTTCCGTTGCCGCCGCGCGGCAGGGCGTCAAGGCGCGCATAAAGCCTTGGTTGCTTGAAACGTGCAAGGCAGGTTTCTGCGTGCTGGCGCAGGGTGGGCTCTGCAATCGCGCTGGTATGGGCCAGCGCGATGATATGGGTATCGGGACGGATCTCGACGGCGATGGCGGCGCAATCGCCTGCAATCGGGGCAAAGGCGCGCTCGATCTCGGCGGGCGAGACGCGAAACCCGCCCGCGTTCAGCATGTCGTCGCGGCGGCCATGATAATGCATCGCGCCTCTGCCGTCGCGATGCACCATGTCGCCGGTTTCAAACCAGTCGCCCGTCAGGGGCAGGCGGGGGGTGCTGCCCTCAAGATATCCCAGCATCAGGCCGGGATCGTCGCGGTGGATGGCAAGTGTGCCGGTTTCACCGTGCGGCAGCATCTGCCCCGCGTCGTCCAGCACCGCGATGCGCCGCCCCGGCTGCGCAAACCCGAGCGTTTCGGGCGGGGCCGGGCGGTCCGGGCTGCCCGAGAGGAAGGTGGAACATTCCGACAGGCCCAATGCTTCATGGATCGCTATGCCGGTGGCGCTGGCCCAGGCGACGCGCAGCGGGTCGGGCAGCTTTTCACCCGCTGACAGGCCATGGCGCAGCTTGGGCATCGCGGGCAGGGGCGCGCGCAGCATCTGCCGATAAACGCCTGGAGCGGCGGCGAAAATCGTCGCGTCATGGCGCTTGAGCAGCAGCGGCAGCGCCTGCGGTGGCGTGCCCGGCGCGGGGATCAGCGCGGTCGCGCCAATCGCCCAGGGATCGAGCAGCCCGGTGCCAAGCGTGAAGGTCCAGTTGAAGGCCCCGGCGTGCAGCAGCCGGTCGTCCTCGCGCAACCCATACCAGCCGTCCCACATCATCCGCCGCGCCCAGACCGCGCGATGGGCATGGGCCACGGCGCGCGGTTGGCCGGAGGTGCCGGAGGTAAAGATCAGATAGGCCAGCCGGTCGGGATCGCCCATCGCGTATTCAACGGGTGGGTGGTCTGCGAGGGCACCCATATCGGTGATCACTTCGCAGGGGGCGGGGTCGGGCAGGGCGATGCCCTCCTCGGCTAGAATGAGGCGCGGCGCGATGGCGGGGATCAAAGCGGTGATCTCGGGCGTGGTCAGCCCCGCCGCGGTCGGCACCGGCACCAGCCCGACGGCGATGCAGGCGAGATAGGCCACCGGAAAGGCGGGCCGGTTGCCGAGGCGCAGCAGCACCCGGTCGCCGGGGCGCGCGCCCGTGGCCAGCAAACCCGACGCGGTGCGGCGCACAGTGTCCTCAAGTCTTGCATAGCTCCAGCGTTCGGCGCGCGCGGGCGACAGCACCGCCAGCGCCACCTTGTCAGGCTGTCGCGCGGCGTGCGCCAGAACGTATTGCGCGAGGTTAAAGGGGGCAGGGCAGGTCATGCCCATCGCCTAGGACCATGGGCCCCCTGTTGCAAGACCCCGTGCCAGCGCATAAACCGCAGGCCATGGATTTCAGCGACGAACCCAGCCTGATCAAACTGGCCCGCGCCAGCGGCACCAGCGACCGCGCGCAGCCCGTCGATCTGGGTGCAAGGGTGCGTGAGTTGCGCAAGGGCCGGGGCTGGACGCTGGAACAGGCGGCGCAAAAGGCGGGGCTGGCGCGCTCGACGCTGTCCAAGATCGAAAACGGCCAGATGTCGCCCACCTATGACGCGCTGAAAAAGCTGGCTTTGGGTCTGGATATCTCGGTGCCACAGCTTTTCACCCCCACGGCTCATGGCGCGGTCAACGGGCGCTTGGCGGTGACCGAAGCGGGTGCCGGCGAGGGCCATCCCACGGCAACCTATGAACATGAGATGCTGGCCGCGACCCTGACGCAGAAATCCATGATCCCCTATCGCGCCCGTATCCGCGCCCGTTCCTTTGACGAATTTGACGGATGGGTGCGTCATACAGGCGAGGAATTCCTCTATGTCCTGACCGGCGAGATCAGGTTGATCACCGAATTCTACGCCCCGGTCGCCATGCGCCGCGGCGACAGCGCCTATTACGATGCCGCGATGGGCCATAACGTGATTTCAGTGAGCCGCGAAGATGCCACGATCCTGTGGGTGACCTGCCTGAGCTGACCGCTGACCGCTGACCCGGGCGGCCTGGTCCGCCGGATCAGTTGAATATTTCAACCATGTCGACGCTGCTTTCCTGCCCGATCTTGTCGCCATGCTGGCTGAGGAACCTGTCGCAGGCGCGCTCACCGGCATCGCGCAAATGATGCAGAACCTGCGGCACCGGCACGCTTTTCGTGGCGACCGAAAGTTGTCGCATCAGGGCGTCATCGGCGATCATGTGCATATTGATCTTCTTCATTGCGTCAGGGGCCACCGCACCTTCGGCCAGCAGGCGCTGTACGAAGGAGACCGCGCGCAATTCGCGCAGGAGCGAGGCGTTGAAGCTGATCTCGTTGATCCGGTTCTGGATCTCGCGGGCCGATTTCGGCAACTCGTCGCGGTAGAGCGGGTTGATATTGACGATCACGATATCGGCGGGCAGATCGGGGGTGAAAAGCGGGAAAAGCGCCGGATTGCCGGTATATCCGCCATCCCAATAAGCTTCGGTCGTGCCTGTTTCAGGATCCTCGATTTCCACCGCCTGAAACAGGGTTGGCAGGCAGGCCGAGGCCAATATCGACTGCACACTGATTTCCGCGCCCTGAAAGATCCGGATCTTGCCGCTGCGCACATTGGTGGCACAGATATGAAAGGCGGGGCCGGCATCGCCGCAGATGTGATCGTAGTGAAGTTTCCGCGCCACGCTTTCCAGCGGGTTGCGGTAAAGTGGACCATAGGCATAGGGGCTGACTACACGGCTCATGGCATCCGAGACGGCAAAGGGCAGCGAGCTTTCGATCATGCGGCTGATCGCGGCGGGAGATGCGGCATCCAGCCACCAGGAAAACCGTTCATCGCGAATGGCCCCCATCTGGTCCCAAAGCCAATCGAGGTTTTCAAGCGCCAATTCGCGGCTGCCATTGGCAAGACCCGCCTTTAGCGCGGCACCGTTGAGCGCTCCGGCAGACGTTCCTGAAATGGCCGCGATCTCGATTGTCGGTTCCCTGAGCAACCGGTCGAGCACGCCCCAGGTAAAGGCACCATGCGCGCCGCCGCCCTGCAGGGCCAGGTTGATGGGTCTGGGGGTCATGTTAGAGGCCTTGTCTGGTGGAGGGAGCAGGAGCCTCCGGCGGGGATATTTGGAGCGCAAAGAAGCACAGGCGGCGCGTGAACCTTAACCTGCGGTCTATTAAGGTTAACGGCCTTCTTTGCGCCTGAAATATCCCCGCCGGAGGCATTTTTCTCTTTTGGACACCGGCCTGCGGCCTTGCGCGCTCAGAGGGCTGTCCAGCCGCCATCGACACTGATCGTTGTGCCGGTAATTTGGGCGGCGGCATCCGAGCAGAGGAATACGGCCGTGCCACCCATCTGTTCGACCGTGGCAAATTCCTTGGACGGTTGGCGTGTCAGCATGACATTGCGGATCACGTCCTCGCGGCTCAAGTCATATTCCTTCATCGTATCGGGGATCTGGGCCTCGACCAGCGGGGTCAGCACATAGCCCGGACAGATGGCGTTGCAGGTGATCGGCTCTTCCGCGGTTTCCAGTGCGGTCGTCTTGCTGAGACCGACAACGCCATGCTTGGCCGCGATATAGGCCGATTTATAGGGGGAGGCCGTCAGCCCGTGCGCCGAGGCGATGTTGATGACGCGGCCCCAACCCGCGGCCCGCATCATCGGCAGGGCAGCGGCGGTGGTGTGAAAGGCGGAACTGAGATTGATGGCGATGATCGCGTCCCACTTGGCGGTGGGAAAAGCGTCAATGGCCGCGACATGCTGGATGCCGGCATTGTTGATCAGGATATCGCAGGCCCCGGCCTGTGCGATCAGGTCACGACATTCCGCGCCCTTGGACATGTCGGCCTTGATGTAGCGCGCGTTAACGCCGAATTCTTCGGCAATCGCGGCGGCCAGCGCGTGATCCTCATCTGTGTCGGAGAAGGAATTCAGCACAATATCGGCCCCGGCCCGCGCCAATTCGCGCGCGACGCCTAGGCCAATGCCGGAATTCGATCCGGTGATGACAGCGGTTTTTTCGGCAAGAGATGTGGTGATGGCCATGCGGGTCTGCTCCTGGGTGATGCGACTGCCGACAGCATATAGGTCGCAACCGCGCGATGTGCGAGGGGGGCAGGGAGGATGCTGGTTGTGCTGCGCCAAAATGCCCGGTGATTCGGGTCTGCAGCCCAGGCGGAGCGGTGGTTCGCTGTTTTGATTCGTTCGATCAGGGCAGGCCGTCGGAACCGCCCGCATTTCGGCCACGAACAGGGCCCCATGCGCCATCATGCGGGACGAAACATTTGACGGGCCCCCTTTGTTCAAAAGCCTGGAAAAGCCGCTCGGCGCACCTGCTCGTTCCTGACCGGCGGGGCGGCCCCATATGTAGCGATCAAAGTCTCAGGGCCCATGGCGCGGTCCGCAGCCATCGCTGACCCGCCATAACGGGTCACGCCAAAAAAAAACGCCAGCACGAAGCTGGCGTTAAGTTATTGAGGCAGGTTTCATACAGGCAAGAAACCTATCGAGCAGTGATCCCTTTATAAGCAATAGCTTGCCCAGAGTCCAACCGAAAAGTTTGAAACCCGGGGACGAGCCTAGTAGCGTTGCGGACAAAGAAACAAAGGGCAGGGGAGATTGTCCACAAATGCGTAGATATTGTTTCACGCGAGCAGCGGTGGTTATTTGGGTTTCGGTGATGCTGTCGGGGGCGGCCCTGGCGCAGTCGCATGGCATTGCAATGTATGGTGAGCCTGCATTGCCGCCGGGGTTCAACAATCTTCCCTATGCCAACCCGGACGCCCCCACGGGCGGGCGCATCATCACGGGCGAGGTCGGCAGTTTCGACAGCCTCAACCCGCATATCCGGCAGGGGCGTGTGCCGTGGCAATTGCGATTCCTGGCCTACGAATCACTCATGGGCCGATCCTGGGACGAGCCTTTCACACTTTACGGTCTGCTGGCCGAATCGGTCGAGGCCGATCCCGACGGGCAGTGGGTTGAATTTACACTGCGCCCCGAGGCGCGATTTTCCGATGGTAGCCCGGTCACAATCGAGGATGTGATCTGGACCTATGAGACGCTCGGCACCGTTGGCCATCCGCGCTATCTGAATGCCTGGTCCAAGGTGGCCAGCATCGAAGCGGTGGGCGAACGCGGCATGCGCATCACGTTCAACGAGGCTGACCGTGAATTGGCGCTGATCATGGGGCTCAGGCCCATTTTGCAGCGCGCGCAATGGCAGGAGAATGAATTTACCGAAAGCGGGCTCGATGTGGTGCCGATCGGATCGGCCCCCTATGTGGTCACCGATTTCGAGGCCGGGCGGTTTGTCTCGCTGACGCGTAACCCAGATTATTGGGGGCGCGATCTGGGGTTCCGGCGCGGTACCAATGTGATCGACGAGATCCGGTTGGAGTTTTTCGGCGATGGCACCGCCATGTTCGAGGCCTTTATCGCCGGTGAAATCACCACCATCCGCGAAACCAATGCCGCCAACTGGGCCACGAATTACGATTTTCCGCGGGCCCGGTCGGGCGAGGTGGTGTTTTCCGAGATCCCGCATCAGCGCCCCACCGGCATGTTCGGCTTTGTGATGAACACCCGCAGCCCGCAATTTGCCGATTGGCGGGTGCGCGAGGCGATGATCCAGGCCTTCAATTACGAGTTCATCAACCAGACCCAGAACGGTGGCGAGGAGCCGCGCATCACGTCCTATTTCTCAAATTCAGTCCTGTCGATGGAGCCGGGCCCGGCCCAGGGTCGGGTTTTGGAGCTGTTGCAGCCCTTTGCCGAAGATCTGCTGCCTGGCGCGCTGGAGGGCTACAGCTTTCCGGTCTCGGACGGGCGCGAAGCCAATCGCGCCGGGATCCGCGAGGCGCTGCGTCTGATGGAGGAGGCCGGGTATAACGTGGTCGATGGCGTGATGACCACGCCCGAGGGGCGGCCCTATAGCTTTGATATCGTGTTGCGCCAGGGCAGCGCCGAAAACCAGGCCATCATCAATATCTATACAGAAGCGCTGACGCGGCTTGGCATCGCGCCCAATGTCACCACCATCGACAGCGCGCAATATGGCGAACGGATTGATGCGTTCGATTACGATATGACCTATTTCCAGCGCGGCGTGTCGCTGTCGCCCGGCAATGAGCAATACCTTTACTGGGGCTGCGACATGGCCGAGATCGAGGGCAGCCGCAATCTGATGCGCGCTTGCAACCCGGCCATTGATGCGATGATCGGCGAGATGCTGACTTCGGCCAGCCAGGAGAATTACCGCGCCGCGGTGCGGGCGCTCGATCGGGTGCTGACCTCGGGGCGCTATGTGATTCCGATCTGGTATTCACCGATCAGCCGCATCGCGCATGACCGGCGGTTGCGCTATCCCGACACGCTGCCGATCTACGGCGACTGGCTGGGGTTTCAGCCCGATGTCTGGTGGTTTGAGGAATAAAAGAACGGTGGCAAACGAGGGCGGGCGTCACATCGACGGTTTCGCCCTCTCTGCCCATCCGCCATCCGTCTCATATCCCAGTGCCCTCAACGCGTGCCCGTATTTTTCTTCGTAGCGAGTTTTGAACGTTGCCGGCAATTCTGTCTCCCATCGTCGAATGCACCCCGATTTGACATGTTCATCCGCGCCGACGGATCTGCCGGTCTGATCGAAAATGCTCTTTTCCAGAAACGTCCGGCACATGGTTTTACATTTGTCCGGGCGATATCCAATGGCCTGCATCGCGCTGGCGAACCGGGCACAATCGCGGTCCAGCATCATGTCTTCATATCTCCATTCGGTTGTTCTGGGGTCGCTGTAATCCCAGTTGAGCATCTGTCTGACGGTCGTGTTGTGGCGGCGGATCATCTCGAACCGCAATCGGGCGTCATTAGTCGGTATCGAGCGCAGCTTTTGCTGATAAGTCAGACCGCCGAATTCACTGCGCGGGGCGTGAATGGATGTCTCGGGCGAGTTTCGGCGCGGAACATGCGACAAATGGTACTGCAGACCGGACAGCAAGACATCGCGCGGATCCCGTATCATGTGGATAAATCGAATATCCGGATCATCTGCCAGCAGTCTTGGTATCACCCCGTTGAGCACAACCAATATGGCCGGCCCCGTGTCCAGCTGCTTTGCAATCGATGCCGCGGAAGCGGGATCCTGTGCCGATGCGAAAGGTATCCCGAATGCGTCTGCGATTGCTGAAAAGACACTGCGCATCCAGACCGTGCCGGTCTTGTGATGCGTCACAACGCAGAGCGCTTTCGGATGATCCCGGATCGACGGTGCGGTCTTGTCTGAACTGATCAACCAACGGCTCCATGGTTACTGGCCCTGGCGTCGTCCCGTCGTTCTGCAATCGCGTTTGTCGGCCTCAGGCGCTTTCGCGGGGGCGGGGCTCTTCTTCGGCATCGACCGGCGTGTCCGGCTCTGCGTCGATGGGGCGCTGATTGTCGGGATCCAGTTCCTGCAGCGCGGTTTCTTCGGGGGTGCGCCCCTTACCATTAGGGTAAACCAGCCCGGCCGAAATCACCAGCTTGGCGGCATCCTCGACGCTCATCTCCAGCACCTGTACATCCTCGCGCGGCA
>CAXBGQ010000150.1:0-7843 GCA_963975135.1 uncultured Nioella sp.
CGGGCGCGACGGGCCCGAACCGGTGCGCTACGGCGATTGGGAACGCAAGGGCATCGCCGTCGATTTCTGAACGCCGGGGACGCGACAGGGGCGTCACTCCGGCGGCGCATCCCAATAGAGGGATTTGAAATCGAAGGCTTGCGTCAGGGTCGGTTTGACCACTTCGAAATAGGGCGACAGGTCGAAATCGCGTGGTGTGAACAGCGAATGATGACGGATGTGGTAGATCTCGCGCCGCGCGAAATCGCACATGTCCTTGCAGCGCGTCACGCTTGGCAGGATCGGATAGTTTATTGACTGAAACGCCTGCGCGATGAGCGATGAACAGATGGCACGGGTGGGATCGCCCGAGCCAAGCGCGATCATCCTGCGCCGCCAGCGCACCGGAACCGGCGGCGTCGGAAAGAGATAGCGCATGAGATCGAAGATGTTCCGCAAGTCGTAACTGAGCCCGAGCCGCTCGACCATAAAGCCCACCACGGCGGCGCGATCTTCCTCCGCCAGCCCGACGGGGCGGCAGATGCGGGTGTTGAAACTCTCATATTTGGCCAGCGGAACGGCAACGCAGCCTTCCCCCAGATTGACCTCGATCAGCCTCGGCCGATCCTGCCCCGGCCCGGGCACCGGCAACACATCGCCGACATAGATGGCGGCATGCGACCAGGTCGATTGCGTCAGGTATTTGATGGCATTCGATACCCGCGCGTCGCCCTCCACCAACAGGATATCGCCCGGCATCAGAATGCGGGAAAGGGTCTGGAAATCCGACGGGGTATAGGGCTGATAGCCCGAGCTTTGGTTGTTGAGCTTTTCGGCGATTCGCTGGCCGATTTTTCGCAATCCTGAGAAATATGCCTCGCGCATCTGTCTGAACACCCTGCTGGTCCGCGTTATCTACACACGAATGCGCGCGGCGCGCATGTGTCAAGCCCGGAGCGCGTCACGAAGCAGCGATGGCGCGCGCATATTGGTCAGGTCAGTTGCCCGGGTTCAGCCCCAGAACATCCAGCATGTCGAACTGCCCCGGCCCCTTGCCTTGACCCCAAAGGGCCGCTTTGAGCGCGCCGCGCGCAAAGACCGAGCGGTCGGTGGCCATATGGCGCAGCACGATGCGTTCGCCCTGACCGGCGAACAGCACGTCATGTTCGCCGACGATATCGCCACCTCGAATATTGGAAAACCCGATATGGCCACGTGTGCGCGGCCCTGTGATGCCGTCGCGGCCACGATCCGAGGCAACCTGAAGGTCAATACCGCGCCCGTCGGCGGCGGCCTGGCCCAGCATCAGCGCGGTGCCCGACGGCGCATCGACCTTGTGGTGGTGATGCGCCTCGATCACCTCGATATCGAAATCCTCATCCAGCGCGGCGGCGACCTGCCTGGTGATCTGCACCAGCAGATTGACACCAAGGCTCATGTTGCCGGCGCGGATGATGGTGGCGTGGCGGGCGGCATGGGCCAGTTTTTCAAGATGCTCGGCGGCAAACCCGGTGGTTCCGATGACATGCACGGCGCGCGCCTGCGCGGTCAGCAGGGCGTGGTCAACGGTCGCCTCGGGGGTGGTGAAATCAATCACGGCCTGCGCATTCACGATGGCATCTATCGGATCGGTATGGACCGGAACGCCGGTGGCGGCCCCACCCATCGCCTCACCCAGATCGCGGCCCGCCCAGTCATGGCCGGGGCGTTCGGTAACGGCCACCAGATGCGCGGACGTGCTTTCGTTGATCACATCGATCAGCATCCGGCCCATGCGGCCCGACGCGCCCATGACCGCCACCCCAACATTGTCCAGCATCGCCCGCATCCTTCAAAATACCTTCGCCGCGCCGGTCTAGCGCAGCAGGCGCAGAACCGCAAAGCGCTTCTCTTGCGGGGCGGGGGCCAATCCCATACATGGGGGCCAAAGGAAAAACGCCATGGCAAAGAACAAATTTCACGACGGTCCCGGCCCGTCACAGCGCCAGCTGCGGGTCGGGGAACTGATCCGCCGCACGCTGTCGGATGTGCTGATGCAGGGCGATGTGCATGACCCCGAGCTGAACGCGCTGTCGATCACCGTCAGCGAGGTGCGCGCCTCCCCGGATCTGAAGATCGCAACGGCCTATGTGCTGCCGCTTGGCGGTGACAAGCGCGAGGAGGCGATTCAGGCGCTGGCACGCAACAAGCATGAGCTGCGCCGCGCCATCGGTAAGGAAATGAGCCTGAAATACGCGCCCGATCTGCGGTTCCTGATTGATGATACTTTTGACAAACTGGATGAATCGCGCCGCCTGTTTTCACAGGACAAGGTGCGTCAGGATCTGGAAAAGGACTGAGATGCGCGGGCTGATCTTCGCAATGCTGATCGGGTTGCTGCCGGGAGTGGCGGTGGCGGCGGATTGTCGTGAGGTTACGTTTGACGGGGTCGGTTTTACCACCTGCGAGGTTGACCTGACACAGGAAGATCTGCGGCTCTTTCTGCGCGATGAAGCGGGGGAGGTCCTGGGACAGTTTTCGCGGGTCGAGGCCAACCTGCCCCCCGGCCAGCGGCTTGGGTTTGCCACCAATGGCGGCATGTATCGCGAAGATCGTCGGCCCGTGGGCCTTTATATCGAGGACGGACAGCAGGAACATGGCCTTGTCACCGCGGCGGGACCCGGCAATTTCGGAATGCTGCCCAATGGCGTGTTCTGCATCATGCCAGGCCAAGCGCGGGTGATTGAAACCATGGCTTATCTCCGCGCGCCGCCCAATTGTCGCGATGCCACGCAATCGGGGCCGATGCTGGTGATCGACGGCGCATTGCACCCCCGGTTTCGGGAAAACAGCACCTCACGCAATATCCGCAACGGCGTGGGCGTAGATGCGAGCGGTACGCGGGCCTATTTCGCCATTTCGAACACGGCGGTGAATTTCCACCTCTTTGCGCGATTTTTCCGGGATTTTCTGGGCGTTGGCAACGCGCTCTACCTCGATGGCCGGGTGTCGCGGCTCTATTCGCGTGACCTTGGGCGGCGCGATTACGGGCTCTGGCTGGGGCCGATCCTGGGCACTGTTGTTGACGAAGCCGCATCGGCCCAGTAGCAGGCGGTTTTTAGCGATGCATCAGGGGGCCATATGGCACGCAAACGCAAAGGGCGCGACATTTCCGGCTGGCTGGTTATCGACAAACCGGCGGGCATCACCTCGACCTCGGTTGTGAACAAGGTCCGCTGGGCGCTGGATGCGAAAAAGGCGGGCCATGCCGGCACGCTGGACCCGGATGCCACGGGCGTTCTGGCGGTGGCATTGGGCGAGGCGACCAAGACGGTGCCCTATATCACCGATGCGCTCAAGGCCTATGTGTTTACCATTCGGTTCGGGGCCGCGACCAATACCGACGATGCCGAGGGCACGGTGATCGCCAGCAGTGATGCCCGGCCCGACGACGCCGAAATAGCCGCCGCGCTGCCCACTTTCGTGGGTGATATCGAGCAGGTGCCGCCCAAGTTTTCCGCCGTCAAGATCGACGGCGAACGCGCCTATAAACTGGCCCGTGAGGGCGAGGATATCACCCTTGCCGCGCGCCCGCTCTATGTCGACAGCCTGACATTGCTGGACCGCCCCGATGCCGATCATGTCACGCTGGAACTGGTCTGTGGCAAAGGCGGCTATGTCCGGTCTATTGCGCGGGATCTGGGGGAAGTGCTTGGCTGTTTCGGCCATGTGCAGACCCTGCGCCGGGTCTGGTCGGGGCCGTTTGACGTTGACGATGCAGTGGCCTTTGCCACCGTCGAAGAGTTGGCGAAGGATCCCGCGCTCGATGCGCATCTCCTGCCGATTGCCGTGGGGCTTGCCGATCTGACGGAACTGCGCGCCACCGATTTGGGCGCGGCGCGTCTGAAAAACGGCAATCCGGGGCAGGTTCTTGGCACGGCGGAATATGGCGAAGAGGTCTGGGTGTCTCATGGCGGTCAGCCGCTGGCGGTTGGCATCTATCGCGGTGGCGAGGTGCATCCGGCCCGCGTGTTCAATCTTTAGGTCTCAGGGGCGCGGTCGCGCGGATGTGTCGGCGGCATGGCCCGCACGGCATGCTAGGGTTTGCGCAGGCGCTGGTGCGAGGCGTTTGACCTGATCCGGTTGCCATCTCTGGGCGCGATCGCTTTACTCAGGCTCTATCTGCTAACGCTGACGAATGCGACGATCCAGTTCTTTCTGGGCCTCGTCGTTGTGACGCCCGTGCTTGGCCACGCCACATGGCATCTTTATCGTAGCGCCATCGGCCAGTTGCGTTTCATCCCGGTCTGACGGACAAGCGCGGCCATGATCACGCGGGATTTTCAGAAAGGCGATGCCGCCAGCACAGCGGTCTATTCCGATTGCGAGCGGTATCGCTATGCCTTGACGCGGGTCTGGGATGAGGCCGGGCCAAACCTTCTGTTCATCATGCTGAACCCGTCCAAGGCCACGGAACGGGCCAATGACCCCACGGTGGAACGTTGCGAACGCAGAGCGCGGGTATTGGGCTATGGCGCGATGCGGGTGATGAACATCTTCGCCTGGCGCGAGACCGACCCGAAAAAGTTGCGCCGGGCGGTGGAACCGGTGGGGCCAGAGAATGATGCGCTGCTGCTGGCGGGGCTGGACTGGGCTGATCTCGTGATTGCCGGGTGGGGGGTGCATGGCGACCATCTGGGGCGCGGACCAGAGGTCGCGGCGCTGTTGCGCGGCGCGGGGGCCGATCTTTCCTGTCTCGGTCTCAGCAAGGCCGGGCATCCGCGCCACCCGCTCTATATTGCCTACGCAAAATCGCCGGTTCCATGGCGGGCCGGTTGACGGCTGGCGGGCGGCGCTTCAGTCTTGGCTCCGGAGGGTCAACGCCATGTCAGCAATTCCCGGGTTTTCGCAAAGCTTCATTCAGACCAACGGCATCCGCCTGTCTGTGCATCAGGGCGGCAGCGGCCCGCCTCTGATCCTGCTGCACGGATTTCCGCAAAACCACATGGCATGGGCCAAAATGGCCCCCGAATTGGCGCAGCATTTTCACTGCATTATTCCCGACCTGCGCGGCTATGGCGATAGCGACGCGCCTGCCGACGATGCCGATCATCACGTCTATGCCAAACGTGAAATGGCGCAGGATATCATAGGGCTGATGGATTTTCTGGGGCTGGAGCGGGCGCATATCCTGGGCCATGATCGTGGCGCGCGGGTGGCCTACCGGTTGGCGCTTGACCATCCTGAACGGGTCGACCGGCTGGGGCTGATCGAGATTGTGCCCACCGGCGATTTCTGGCGCGCCTGGGATGCAGAGCTGGGGCTGAAGGCCTATCACTGGACCTTTCTGGCGCAGGCGGCACCGCTGCCCGAACGGATGATTGCGGCCGATGGGCCGGGCTTTGTCGACTGGACGCTGGCCAGCTGGACGCATTGCCGCAGCCTCGCGCCGTTTTCCGAGACGGCATTGGAAAGTTATCGGGCGCAAGGTGCAGATCCGTCTCGGGTGGCGGCGATGTGCGCCGATTACCGCTCCGGGGCGACAATTGATCGTGCGTTGGATGAGGCCGACCGGCTGGCCGGCAACAAAATTATAGCACCGGTGCATTTCGTTTGGGCCAGCGCCGGGTTTCCGGCCCGCACCGGCGACCCGCAGGCAATCTGGCAGACCTGGTGCGACCGGCGGGTAACCACCAGTGAGATCCATGGCACCGGGCATTTCGCGATGGAGGAAGTGCCCGAGGCCGTGCTGGCCGCCGTACTGCCGCATTTTCAGGAACTTTAGAGCGGCGGGGCCGGAAAAGTTTTCAGAAAAAACTTTTCCGGGTAAAATTCTTGAGGAAAGAATTTTGCGCCAACCGAGAGCTCAGCGCCCGGTTTGGGGTGAAACGCCCGCCTCGCGCCGGGATCAGGTGGTTTCGGGCACGTCGTCCAGATCCAGATCACGCACCAGAATTGTGGACGGGTCCAGCCCCTGCGCACCAGTGACGCTGAGCACCACAGTGCCATCAACGATGATATCGGCCCCGGTACCATCGGCGAAATCAACCACCGTGATATTGGGGTTCGGCGTTGCCGCCAGATCGACGGTGACCTGAATGCGATCCTCGGTCGGGTCGAAATCGGTGACGGTGCCTGCGTCGATATCGGTTTCCACATAGACGCCGGATTCGAAGATATCCGCACCTTCGCCACCGGTCGCGACATCATTTTCACCGATCAGGATGCGGTCATCGCCCGCGCCGCCATCCAGCGTGTCAGCCTGATCCTCGTCATAGGGGCCGAAATCCTGATCGCCCGCGGCAAAGGTGCCATCCAGCGTGTCATTGCCATCGCCGCCGTCCAGTTGATCGGCTCCGAATCCGCCCAGCAGGTAATCATTGCCGGAACCGCCCTCGATCGTGTCATTTCCATCGCTGCCGAACAGCAGATCATTGCCGCCATCGCCGGACATCGAATCGTCGCCATCGCCGCCATGCAGCAGGTCATAGCCCTGGCCGCCGGACATGGTATCGTTGCCCTCATCGCCATAGAGCTCGTCATTGCCGTCTTCGCCCAGCAGGGTGTCATTGCCTTCATTGCCGAAGGCGATGTCATTCTCGCTGCCGCCCGAAACCAGATCGTCGCCGTAGCCGCCGGTCAGCGCGTCATTGCCCTGCTGGCCAAACAGCTCATCCATGCCACTGCGGCCGCGCAGGATATCGTCACCGGTGCCGCCATTCAGAAGGTCATCGCCGTTCAGCCCGTCCAGGGTATCGTCGCCCGGGCCGCCATCCAGCGTGTCATCGCCCGGGCCACCGGTCAGGCTGTCATCATCGGGGCCATCGCCCGCGCCGTCGCCTTGCAGCACGATGTCATCCATTGAGATCTCGGTGACCCCCTGCAATTGCAGAAGTTGCACGCCGTCAACAAGGACCGAGGTTGAATCGCTGTCGGGCCCGGTTTCAAAAGTCACTTCCGGGGCAGTGTCACCCTCGTATTGCACCAGGATCGTGTCGATGCCGGATTGAAAATCCTGCAATACCGGAACCTCTGAGGCTGCGCCCGTGCCGGATGCAAAAGTGTCTGCGCCATCGCCGCCGCTGGCCATATCGCCCGCGCCGAGCATCAGCAGATCGTCGCCTGCGCCGCCCATCAGCGTGTCGGCCCCGTCGCCGCCATCCAGTGTATCGTCGCCCTCGGCCCCTGCCAGCATCTCATCCTCGGTGCCGCCGGTCATGACGTCATCGCCCGAAGTGCCCGTCATGGTCAGGGGGGCGTCTGCGCCGTCATCTTCGGGTGGATCTTCATCCCCTTCACCGAACAGGAAATCGCCCAAACCGGTGATTTCCAACGGCTCGTCTTCGCCCCCATCTGGACCGTTGCCCGAAGCAGTGCTTCCTGACTCGGCACTGCTATCCTCCGCGAAAGCCCCCTCGAGCATGAACCCGACGAGCATAAGCGCCAATACGCCACCCGCTGCCAACATCTGCTTTTCCTTTGTTTCACCGACAGGCCCCGGGGGTTGGGCCCATTCACATCATTTCCGTCCATCGTGGGTCAGGTGCTTGGTTTTTTGCCGTCACCGACGAGGTTTTCCTATGGAATAAATGTGGCGGCGTTTCGGGTGGATGAACAAACCACCCAATCCACGCGAGTATTTTTTTCGCATTCACCTCAAAGGGCAAGCATTTCGTGAAGCAATGGTTAACGCTCATGGTGAGATCACGGCGCGAACTTGGCGCTTTCCTTTGCCCGGCACCTGAATTATACGCGCGCAGTCGCCTGAACACCGGGCGGCGTTTCTCCATGGGCCTTGCTGGACGACATCCCGGCCTGCGCCATCCACACCAACCTTATGAAGGAGACCCCGATGTCGATTACCGCCGAAGAAAAAGCCCGCCTG
>CAXBGQ010000151.1:0-7804 GCA_963975135.1 uncultured Nioella sp.
CGCAAGAACCGGGCCGCCGGGCAGCAGGGCGTGTCGGTGGCCTTCGATCTGGCGACCCATCGCGGCTATGACAGCGACCACCCGCGTGTCGAGGGCGATGTCGGCAAGGCGGGCGTTGCCATCGACAGTGTCGAGGATATGAAGATCTTGTTTGACGGCATCCCGCTGGACAAGGTTTCAGTCAGCATGACGATGAACGGCGCTGTCATTCCGATCCTGGCCAGTTTCATCGTCGCGGGCGAGGAACAGGGCCATGACAAGGCATTGCTGGCGGGCACCATCCAGAACGACATCCTGAAGGAATTCATGGTCCGCAACACCTATATCTACCCACCCGAGCCTTCGATGCGGATCATCTCGGACATCATCGAATATACCAGCGCCGAAATGCCCAAGTTCAACTCGATCAGCATCTCGGGCTATCACATGCAGGAGGCCGGCGCGAACCTGGTGCAGGAGCTGGCCTATACGCTGGCCGATGGCCGCGAATATGTGCGCGCGGCGATCGACGCGGGCATGGATGTGGATAAATTCGCCGGGCGGTTGTCCTTTTTCTTTGCCATCGGGATGAATTTCTTCATGGAGGCCGCCAAGCTGCGCGCCGCGCGTCTGTTGTGGCACCGGATCATGGAAGGGTTCGGCGCGCAGAATCCGCGCTCCAAGATGCTCAGGACGCATTGCCAGACATCGGGCGTCAGCTTGCAGGAACAGGATCCCTATAACAACGTGATCCGCACCGCCTATGAGGCGATGAGCGCGGTTCTGGGCGGCACGCAAAGCCTGCACACCAATGCGCTGGACGAGGCGATGGCGCTGCCTACCGAGTTTTCCGCCCGCATCGCGCGCAACACGCAGCTGATCTTGCAGGAGGAAACCGGGGTGACCAATGTGGTCGATCCGCTGGCGGGGTCCTACTATGTCGAAAGCCTGACGGCGGAGCTGGCCGAGAAGGCCTGGGCTTTGATCGAAGAGGTCGAGGAGATGGGCGGCATGACCAAGGCGGTCGCCAGCGGCATGCCCAAGCTGCGCATCGAGGAAAGTGCGGCCCGGCGTCAGGCGATGATCGACCGGGGCCAGGAGGTCGTGGTTGGCGTCAACAAATACCGGTTGGATCAACAGGATCCGATCGACATTCTGGATGTCGATAACGTGGCCGTGCGCGAGGCGCAGGTCGCGCGTCTGGCCGAGATCCGTGCGGGCCGCGACAGCGACGCCTGTGACGCGGCGCTGTCGAAACTTGAGGATGCGGCCAGATCGGGCACCGGAAACCTGTTGGCGGTCGCGGTCGAGGCCGCGCGCGCACGCGCAACTGTTGGAGAGATCAGCATGGCGATGGAAAAAGCATTCGGACGGCACCGGGCCGAGGTCAAGACTTTGGCCGGGGTCTATGGTGCGGCCTATGAGGGCGATGCGGGCTTTGCCGCCATTCAGGCCGATGTCGAGAAATTCGCCGAGGAAGAAGGCCGCCGTCCGCGCATGCTGGTCGTCAAGATGGGGCAGGACGGGCATGACCGGGGGGCCAAGGTGATTGCCACGGCATTCGCCGATATCGGGTTCGACGTCGATGTCGGGCCCTTGTTCCAGACGCCCGAGGAGGCGGCGCAGGATGCCATCGACAATGACGTGCATATCGTTGGCATCTCAAGCCAGGCGGCGGGACACAAGACGCTGGCCCCGAAGCTGATCGAGGCATTGCGGGCCGAGGGCGCGGGCGAGATCATCGTGATTTGCGGCGGTGTGATTCCGCAGCAGGATTACGCGTTTCTGCAGGACGCGGGCGTCAAGGCGATCTTTGGACCGGGCACCAATATCCCAGATGCAGCCAGGGATATTCTGGCGCTGGTGCGTCAGGCCCGCGCCGAATGATCGGGATGGGGTAGGGCGGGGGGCATCCGCCCGCCCGCGGGCCGCGCTATTCCGCCGCTGCGGGCACGGATTCTTCCTCATCTTCTTCCACGCTGGCCGTTAACCGCAGCACGGCAAAGCCGATCACGCCCGACACCAGCGAGCCCGACAGCACGCCCACCCGTACCGCGTTCATCAATTCGGGGTCGCCAAAGCTGAGCGATCCGATGAAAAGCGACATGGTGAAGCCGATCCCGGCCAGACAGGCCAGCCCGTAGATATGCGCCCAGGTGACGCCATGCGGCAGCCGGGCCAGCCCCAGTTTCACGGTGGCCCATGTCATGCCGAACACACCGATCTGCTTGCCCAACACGAGGCCAAGCGCGATGCCAAGCGGCAGCGGGGCCATCAGATCGGCGATGGACATGCCCTGTAGCGACACGCCGGCATTGGCAAAGGCAAATAACGGCACGATCAGGAACAGCACATACGGGGCCAGTGCGTGTTCCAGCGCGTGCAGAGGCGATTTGCCCCATTTGTCCTTCAGCGGAATGAAAAAGGCGGTGACAACGCCCGCCAGCGTGGCATGAACACCCGATTTCAGTACCAGCACCCACAAGATGACGCCAAGCAGGATCGCCGGTGCAATCCGGTGCGCGCCCTTGATATTCAGCCAGAGCAGACCGGCCAGCGGCAGGAGCGCGAGGAAAAGGTAATTGATCTTGAGCTCGGCGGTATAGAAAACCGCGATGATCACGATGGCACCGAGGTCGTCCAGGATTGCCAGGGTCAGCAGAAACACCTTGAGCGCCGCAGGCACGCGCGAGCCCACCAGCGCCAGCACGCCAAGCGCAAAGGCGATATCGGTGGCCGCCGGAATCGCCCATCCGCTGATGGTTTCCGTATTGCCCCAGTTCAGCGCCACGAAAATCAGCGCCGGAACCGCCATGCCGCCAACCGCGGCCAGGCCGGGCAGGATCACATCGCGCGGGTTCTTCAGCTTGCCTTCAAGGATCTCGCGCTTCAGCTCCAGCCCGATGAGAAAGAAAAACACCGCCATCAAGCCATCGTTGATCCACAGGATCAGCGGCTTTTCGAGGCCATTGCCATCCAGTGTGATGGCGAAGGGGATGTTGAGCAGCCAGTCATAGCCCGGTTGCAGCGCCGAATTGGCGACCACAAGGGCCGCGATGGCCGACAGGCCCAGAAGGATTCCGCCCGAAGCGTCATGAGAGAAAAATCGGTCAATGGCGCGTAGCAGCATTATCAATCCTGAGTGAAAGCAAAAGTTATGGGGCAGATGGGGGCTTGGCGATGAATTTCAAAGCGTTTTTTCCGGGTTTTTGCGCTTTTCGGGCGGGTTTTTTGCGGAAGTGACGAATTTGCGCGTTTTCCAGCTCCTTTGTTGCAGGGCGGTTGCCCGGATTGGCTGCGGTGTCAGACCGCCACCATCCCGTGGCCGCGGCCTCCAACGGTTTAGGACTTGCGCTGGCGCGGCGCGCGGGTCAGCTTTGAGGCGAGACGGCACAGGCGAGGGTTCAGGGGTTGAAAACATGGCGCTTCCGGTGAAACAGCAAGTCCTCTATTGGGCGGTGTTTTGCGCCGTCTTCCTGCTGCTGCTCTGGGCGCTTGGGCAGGTTCTGTTGCCCTTTGTCGTGGGGGCCGCGATTGCCTATGTTCTCGATCCGCTGGCCGACCGGCTTGAGGCGCGGGGGCTGTCGCGGATCTGGGCCACGATCGTGATTTTCGCGCTGGCCATTCTGGTGGCGGTTCTGGCGCTGGTGTTGGTGCTGCCGATGCTGATCAGTCAGATCATCGCGTTTGTGCAGGCCGCGCCCGAATTATACGACACCGCGCGTGCCCAGATCGTCGAACGCTTCCCGTCCGTGATCAACGAAGACAGCGCCGCGCGGCAGGTGATTGCCGATATTCTGGCCGCCGCACGCACGCAGGCCGGATCGCTGGCCTCGCAGGTCCTGACCTCGGCCGGATCGGCGTTGAGCGGAGTCGTGATCCTGGTGATCTCGCCCGTTGTGGCCTTCTATCTGCTGCTGGACTGGGACCGGATGATCGCCCGCATCGACGATCTGCTGCCGCGCGACCATGCGCCGGTGATCCGGCAACTGGCGGCGCAGATGGATGCCACATTGGCCAGTTTCGTGCGCGGGCAGGGCACCGTCTGTCTGATTTTGGGTGCGTTTTATGCCATCGCTCTGATGGCGGTGGGGTTGCAATTCGGCCTTGTGATTGGGCTGTTTGCCGGGCTGATTTCCTTCATTCCTTATATCGGGGCGCTGTTTGGCGGGGTGCTGGCCATCGGGCTGGCACTGTTCCAGTTCTGGGGCGAATGGTATTGGATTGCCGCCGTGGCCGGGATCTTCATGGTCGGCCAGACGGTCGAGGGCAATGTTCTGACCCCCAATCTGGTGGGGGGCTCGGTCGGGCTGCATCCGGTCTGGCTCTTGTTCGCGCTGGCGGCGTTCGGATCGGTGTTTGGCTTTGTCGGCATGCTGATCGCGGTGCCGGTCGCGGCCATTATCGGCGTGCTGGTGCGCTATCTGGGGGACCGGTATCGGCAGGGATTGCTTTACAAGGGGCTTGCAGGTCAGGCCGAAGATGACGACATCTGAGACATGGCCGAGCAACTGACCTTTGATTTGCCGATGCGCACTGCATTGGGGCGCAATGATTATTTCGTCTCGCCCGCCAATGCGGTGGCGGTTGCGGGTATTGACGCCTGGCGCGACTGGCCGCATGGCAAGATGGTGCTGATCGGTCCCGACGGCGCGGGCAAGACGCATCTGGCGCATGTCTGGGCCGAAGCGGCGGGCGCGCGGGTTTTGAGCGCGGCTGAACTTGAGGGGCTGGACCCCGGTGAGGCTGGCACCGGTCTGGCGGTGGAAGATGCCGACCGGGGGTTGAGCGACGCACAGGAAACCGCGCTCTTTCATTTGCATAATGCGCTGGCGGCCAGGGGCGGCGCGCTGCTGCTGACCGCGCGGTCGGACCCGGCGCGCTGGCCGCTGCGGCTGCCCGATCTGAAAAGCCGGGTGCAACAGGCGGGCGTTTTGAAACTGGGTCCCCCTGACGATGCGCTCCTGGCGGCGCTGATGGTCAAGCTGGCCGCTGACCGGCAGATGCGGCTCGATCCCGGCCTGATCAGCTATGCGCTGCTCAGGATGGAGCGGTCATTCGCCGCCGCGCAGGCCCTGATCGCCGAGATCGACGCCCGCAGCCTGCGCGACAAGACGCGCCCCGGCAAGGCGATGATCGGGGCCATCCTTGCGCAAGGGGCGGAATGAATGTCACGCTGCTGCCACATCCCCAAAAGGCCGAGTACCGCATGATCAACGCCGATTTCCTGACCGCCCCCTTGCCCGAGCCCATCGACCTGCCCGAGGCGCAGACCGCGGGGCCGGAACGGTTCTTCAACCGCGAGCTGAGCTGGCTGGCCTTTAACTGGCGGGTGCTGGAGGAGGCCGGAAACGCGCGCGTGCCGCTGCTGGAGCGGCTCCGGTTCATCTCAATCTCGGCGGCGAACCTGGATGAATTTTACACCGTGCGCGTGGCCGGTTTGCGCGAATTGGCGGTCGAGGGCAACACGACGCCTTCGGATGATGGCCGCACGCCGACCGAGCAATTGCGCCTGATCAATGCCGATGCGCGCAACCTGATGCAATCGCAACAGGCCGCCTGGATCGCGCTGCGCGACGCGCTTGAAGCCGAAGGCATCAGCGTGGTCACCCGCAAGGCGCTGAGCGATGCGGACAAGGAGGCCTTGAACGATATCTTTCTGGCCAATGTGTTTCCGGTCCTGTCACCCTTGGCGATCGACCCGGCGCATCCGTTTCCGTTCATCCCGAACGAGGGCATTTCGCTGGCGCTGCAGATGAAGCGTGTCAAGGACGGGCGGCCTTTGCAGGCGCTGTTGCCGATCCCGGCGCAGATCGACCGGTTCGTGAAATTGCCGGCACCCGAGGGCGAAACACGGGTGCTGCCGCTGGAAGAATTGCTGCTGCTGCACATCACGGCGCTCTTTCCCGGGTACAAGCTGACGGGGTCCTGCACTTTCCGGGTGCTGCGCGACAGCGATCTGGAGGTTGAGGAAGAGGCCGAGGATCTGGTGCGCGAGTTTGAAACCGCGCTGAAACGCCGCCGCCGGGGCCATGTCGTGCGCCTGCAGGTTTCAACCGGCGCCCCCGAGGCGCTGAAGCGCGAGATCGTCGAACATCTGCATGTGATCGGCGACGAGGTGGTCGAGGTGAGCGGCATGATCGGGCTGGCGCGCCTCAAGGAACTGGTGCTGGAGGGCCGGCCCGATCTTCTGTGGCCCAATTTCACCCCGCGCGTGCCCGAACGGGTGCAGGACCACGAAGGCGACATGTTCAACGCGATCCGGCAAAAGGACATGCTGCTGCACCACCCCTATGAGACCTTTGACATGGTGGTCCGGTTCCTGGCGCAGGCGGCGCGCGATCCCAATGTGGTGGCGATCAAGCAGACGCTCTACCGGACCTCGAACGAGTCGCCCATTGTCGAGGCGCTGTGCGAGGCCGCCGAAAACGGCAAGTCGGTGACCGCTCTGGTGGAGTTGAAAGCGCGGTTTGACGAGGCCGCCAATATCCGCCAGTCGCGCAAGCTGGAACGCTCCGGCGCGCATGTGGTTTACGGCTTCATCAACTACAAGACCCATGCCAAGATCAGCGCCGTGGTGCGGCGCGAGGGGGACCGGCTGGTCACCTATACCCATTTCGGTACCGGCAATTACCATCCGATCACGGCCCGGATCTATACCGATCTCAGCCTTTTCACCTGCGATGACGCGCTTGGCCGCGATGCCACCAAAGTGTTCAACTATATCGGCGGCTATGCCGAGCCAGAGGGGCTGGAAAATCTCGCCATATCGCCCCTGTCGCTGAAATCGACCATCATCGACAGCCTGCACGCCGAGGCCGAACATGCCCGTGCAGGTCGTCCGGCGATGGTCTGGGTCAAGCTCAATTCGCTGATTGAGCCGGATGTGATCGACGCGCTTTATGCCGCCAGCCAGGCAGGCGTGCGGATCGATCTGGTGATCCGCGGTATTTGCGGTCTCAGGCCCGGCGTTCGCGGCCTGTCGGAAAACATCCGGGTGAAATCTGTGGTGGGCCGGTTTCTGGAACATTCGCGCATCGTCTGTTTCGGCAATGGCCATGGGCTGCCGGCGAAAAAGGCGCGGGTCTATATCAGCTCCGCCGACTGGATGGGGCGCAACCTGGGTCGCCGTGTCGAAACGCTGGTTGAATGCACCAACCCGACGGTGAAAGCACAGATCGTCAGCCAGATCATGGCGGCCAACCTGGCCGATGTGGCACAGTCCTGGGTTTTGCAGCCCGATGGCACGTTTCAAAGGCCGAACCTTGATGACATCGAGAGGCCGTTTTCGTGCCACCGGTTTTTCATGCAAAACCCGTCGCTATCGGGGCGCGGGTCGGCGGGGGCCAAGGATGTGCCCGATCTGACCCATAGCCATGATTGACGTGGCCGTATTGGCCATGCCATGAGCGATGGCATGAACCATCAGGTCGACCCACTGGCTGCACAGATCCCCGATGGCGGGCTGTTTGCGCGGCCGCTGTTTCAGGAACCCGATGCGCGCGGTCTGGCGCGGGTGGGGGTGATCGATATCGGGTCAAACTCGGTCCGGATGGTGGTGTTTGACGGCGCGGCGCGGTCCCCGGCTTATTTCTACAACGAAAAAATCCTCTGCGGGTTGGGCGCGGGCTTTGTCGAAACCGGTAGGCTGAATGCCTCTGGTCGGGCGCGGGCGCTGTCGGCGCTGAAACGCTTTGCTGCGCTGGCCGCGGGCATGAATGTTTCGGCGCTGGTTACGGTGGCCACGGCCGCGATGCGTGAGGCTGAGGACGGTGCGGAGTTCAGGGCCGAGGCCGAGGCCGCCACCGGTTTGACCATCCATGTC
>CAXBGQ010000152.1:0-7791 GCA_963975135.1 uncultured Nioella sp.
TTTTCATGGCCGGGCTGCGGTCTGCCCTGGCGCTGGTGTTCCTGCTGCTCTGGATGGCGCTGCGCGGCAAGCGGTTTTCGATCGAGCCGGGCACGGTGCCGTCGGGGCTATTGCTCGGTGTGCTCTTCTCGGTCGAGTTCATCAGCCTCTTTCTGGCGCTCGATCTGACCACCGTGGCGCGCACCTCGATCCTGTTTTATTCGATGCCGGTCTGGCTGACGCTGGCGGCGCATTTCCTGTTGCCGGGCGAGCGGATGGGCGCGCTGAAACTGATCGGTCTGGCGCTGGCATTCGCGGGCGTTGTGGTGGCGGTCCTGACGCGCGGGCAAAACGGTGGCGAGGCATCGTTGCTCGGCGATATTTTCGCCCTCGTGGCGGCGCTGAGTTGGGGGGCGATTGCATTGGCAACGCGGGTTCTGCCGGTCCAGCGCGCCATCCCCGAGATGCAGCTTTTCTGGCAATTGGCGATCTCGGCCCCGGCGCTGATCCTGCTGGCCCCGCTGTTCGGCCCGCTCTTGCGCGAGCCGACCCTCTTTCACTGGGGGCTGTTGCTCTATCAGGCCCTCTTTGTCGCCTCGTTCAGCTTTCTGTTCTGGTTCAACCTGTTGCGCATCTATCCGGCCTCATCGGTGGCGTCCTTCAGCTTCCTGACCCCGGTTCTGGGCGTGTTTCTGGGCTGGAGCCTGCTCAATGAATATGTCGGCCCGGAAACTTTCGTGGCGCTTGGTCTGGTCTCGGTCGGGATCGTCCTGATCAATCGTCCAGCGAGACATCGCCCCAGATAGGCAGGTGATCGGAGGCACGCCCGGCTGCTCCGGTCCGGCAGGTGCCGCTGGCGATCAGCGTCAGACCGGGGCCGGTGGCAATGCGGTCAAGCGCAGCGACAGGGCGGCGCGCCGGAAAGCTGCGACCGGAATTGTGCAACGTGAAATAGGGGTCGAGCGGCGCGAAGCCTGCCGCCACCGCCCATTCATTGAGATCGCCCAGCAAGACCGTAGGCCGCGCGGGCATCGCCGCCAGATGTGCCATGATCACCGTCATCTGCCGCTGCCGGTCGCGCCGCCTGAGCCCCAGATGCGTGGCCACGACGCGCAAGCGCTGCACCCCGTCCAGATCGGCAATCAGCGCGCCGCGCGGCTCCAACCCCGGCAATGGCACGCGGGCCAGCGCCGTCATCTGCCAACCCGGGGCCAGCAGAATCGCATTGCCGTGCCATCCCAGACTGACCCGCGTTGTGGCCACAAGCGCAGGCACCATCCCGCATTCGGCGACCACGACAGGGGCGGGCAGGGCCGCCGGGCGCGACCCCAACCGTTTGTCCGCCTCCTGCAACACGGCAATATCGGGCGCAATCTCGCGGATCACGCCCGCCACGCGATGCGGATCGCGGCGGCGGTCGAGGCCGACGCATTTGTGGATGTTGTAGCTGAGCACGCGCAGGTGCCCAGGTTCGGGCGGAGGTGGCAGAGGCATGACAGCAATCTGCCCGCTTCGGCCTTGTAGCGGCAAGCCCAAACGCGCATCTAAGGCAGGCGACCGGCAAGGAGCGGCCCATGAATTTTCTGCGCAACCAAAGCGGACTGACCTACGCGATCTGGATTGTTCTGATTGCCGAGGCCCTTGCAGCAATGATCACCATGCGCTGGACGGTCGCGTTTGTGTCGCTCAGCACGCTGGCGCTGTCGCTGACACCGCCGCTTTTGGCCTCGCGCCTGCATATCCGCCTGCCGCGCTGGATCATCGCGGCGGTGGCGCTTTTTGTCTTTGCCACGCTTTTCCTGGGCGAGGTGCTGGATTTCTATGAACGGCTCTGGTGGTGGGATATCGCGCTGCACGGGCTGTCGGCGCTTGGTTTCGGCTTTACCGGGTTCCTCTTCGTGTTCATCCTGTTCGAGGGTGACCGCTATGCCGCCCCCGCCTGGGCGTTGGGCCTCCTGGCGTTCTGTTTCGCTGTCACCATCGGGGTCATCTGGGAAGTGTTCGAGTTCTCGATGGATCAGGCCTTTGGCATGAATATGCAGAAATCGGGCCTGATGGACACGATGGGCGACCTGGTCGTCGATGTGATCGGCGCAGGCATCGCCGGCATCACCGGCGCGCTTTATCTGCGCGGGCAGGCGCTTGGCTCGGTCGCGGCGCTGATGGACGAATTTGTGCAACTCAACCGGCGGTTCTTCAAGAACTTCCGTCGATAAGGTCGTCTGCCCCGGCTATCCGTGCCAGCGCTTTCAAGTTCCGCAGAATGTCTCGCGCACTTCTTCCTCGGGCGTTGGCGGGGCCATCAGATCCGTCGCCTCGGGTTGATCCTGAAACGGGCGCGCAAGCACCGCATTCAACCTGTGAAACGGCGTGAAATCGCCCTTCAGACCGGCCTGAATGGCCTGCTCGACTCGGTGGTTGCGCGGGATGAAGGCGGGGTTCGCGCCCTGCATGGTGGCAACCCGGTCGGTGTCAGGGATACCCGCCACCTGGGCCTGCCAGCCGGGCAGCCAGGCATCGAAGGCGGCGGGGTCGCGAAATTCAACCCGCGCATCGGCCGGTGTCTCACCCGACAGGGCGCGAAAGGTGCGGGTAAAATCGGCCTGATTCAACGCCATGCGGCGCAGCAGGTCATAGGCCATTGCGGCCCCGGCCTCGGACGGGCCGGAGAGCCCGAGTTTTGCTGCAAAGACGCGGTCCCAGGCATCGGCGAAATGATCGGCAAAGCCCTGCACGGCTTCGGTCGCCTCGGCAATCGCCCGCTCCTGATCCGGGCCCATCAGAGGTAACAGGGCGGTGGCCAGCTGCGCCAGGTTCCACACCGCAATCTCGGGTTGTTTGCCATAGGCATAGCGCCCGTAGCGGTCGATCGAGGAAAACACGGTGTCGGGGTGATAGGCATCGAGAAAGGCGCAAGGGCCGTAATCGATGGTTTCGCCCGCGATGCTCATGTTATCGGTGTTCATCACGCCATGCACAAAGCCCACGCCCATCCAGCGCGCGATCAGATCGGCCTGTGCCGCGACCACGGCGCGCAGCAGATCCAGCGGCCCGCTTGCACCCGGGTAGTGGCGGGCGATGACATGGGTCATCAGTGCCTCAAGCCCCGGCCCATCGCCACGCGCCGCGAAATACTGAAAGGTGCCGACGCGGATATGCGAGGCCGCGACGCGGGTTAGCACAGCACCCGGAACCGCCCGTTCCCGGTAGACAGGCTCGCCCGTGGTGACGGCGGCCAATGCGCGGGTGGTGGGAATGCCAAGGGCTGCCATCGCCTCGGAGACCAGATATTCGCGCATCACGGGGCCAAGCCCCGCGCGCCCGTCGCCGCGCCGCGAATAGGGGGTGGGGCCCGCGCCCTTGAGCTGGATATCGCGGCGTTGGCCGGTTGTGTCGATCACCTCGCCGATCAAAAGCGCGCGGCCATCGCCCAGTTGCGGCACCCAGCCGCCGAACTGGTGCCCGGCATAGACCTGCGCGATCGAAGCCGCCCCATCGGGCAGCGCATTTCCCGCCAGCATCGCCAGACCCTCGGCGCGGGCCAGCGCATCGGAATCAAGGCCAAGCTCTTTGGCGAGACGCGTGTTCAGCGCGATCAGGTCGGGACGGGGAACCGGGGTCGGCGCAAGGCTGCTGTAAAAGCGGTCGGGCAGGGCGGTATAGGAATTGTCGAATGCGATCTGCATGGCGGTCCCCTTTGTCTCTATCTAGGCGCGGGGCGGCGCGTTTGCCAGCGTCAGAGCCGGGCGATGCGGGCCGTGAGCAGATCGAAGAAGCCATCGGCATCGAGATCGCCCATGGACATGGCATTGGCGGGCCGGTCCGTGACGCGCCACCAATCGGCGACGGTCATGCCACGGGTCAGGGCCGATCCGGTCTCGATCTCGACATTGATGTGGCGCCCCGAAAAGAGATCGGGCCGGATCAGATAGGCAATCACGGTCGGGTCATGCAGCGGCGCGCCCGGGGTGCCGTATTTCTCGCGGTCGTAACGTTCAAAGAACTCGGTCCAGGCCGCGACGGTGCGCCCGGCATGGGTGCCAAGCGCCGCAAAGGCGTCGTTGCGCGGCGCGGTGACCAGCGCCTTATGGGTAACATCGAGCGGCATGACCACAATTGAAATGCCTGATTTGAATACGATTTCAGCGGCTTCCGGGTCGACGTAAATGTTGAACTCCGCCGCTGGCGTAATATTTCCGACCTGGAAATACGCTCCGCCCATCAGCACGATCTCCTGTATATTCGCGGCGATATCGGGCGCGCGCTGCAGCGCCGTGGCGATATTGGTCAGCGGGCCAAGGGCGCAGAGCGTGACAGATTTCGAAGGCGCGGCCCGCAGGGTTTCGACGATGAAATCGACAGCGTGCTGTTGCTGGAGCGGCATCCGCGGGTCGGGCAGATCGGGGCCATCCAAACCGGATTTGCCATGCACATGTTCGGCGGTCACCAGATCATGCGCCAGCGGCCGGTCGCAGCCTGCGAAGACCCTGATATCGGGCCGCTTCGCCACCTCGCAGATCATCCGGGCGTTCCTGGCCGTCAGGGCCAGCGGAGCATTTCCGGCCACCGCCGTGATGCCCAGGACGGTCACATCCTCGGGGCTGGCAAGGGCCAGCAGGATGGCCACCGCGTCATCCTGGCCGGGGTCGGTGTCGATAATGATTTTTCGCGGCATCGGGGCGGTCTTTCAGGGCAGGACGGATTGGCCGACCTTATCGGGGTGGAAAAGAGATTCAATGCCTCCGGCGGGAGTATTTTCGCAAAGAAGAAGGGGCGGGCGCGTTAAGGTTAACCGCCTTGGCGCTATGGTTAACAGTTGGTTCGGGATCTGCGGACGCCGGCGCGTTGCTATGCGTGGGGCCGGCTTTGTGCGGCAAAACGGCAATCGGGCCGCCCTGTTCCGTGGCGGCCCGATCTCAAATTCACGTGCGGCGTATCAGCGGTTTTCGATATCCACGTAGTCGCGGAAGGTCTCTCCGGTATAAAGCTGGCGCGGGCGGCCGATCTTGCCCGCCGGATCGCCGATCATCTCTTTCCACTGCGCGACCCAGCCCACGGTGCGGCTGAGCGCAAAGATCGGCGTAAACATCGAGGTCGGAAAGCCCATCGCCTCAAGAATGATGCCGGAATAGAAATCGACATTCGGGAACAGCTTTTTCTCGGTGAAGTAAGGATCGGCCAGGGCGGCGGCCTCCAGCTCCTTGGCGACCTGAAGGATCGGTTTATCCTCGACGCCGAGAAGGTCCAGTACCTCATCGGCGCTTTGCTTCATCACCGTCGCGCGCGGGTCGAAATTCTTGTAGACGCGGTGACCAAAGCCCATCAGGCGGAAGGGATCGTTCTTGTCCTTGGCGCGGGCGATGTATTCGGGGATCCGGTCGGGGGTTCCGATTTCCTGCAGCATTTCCAGACAAGCCTGATTGGCCCCGCCATGCGCCGGGCCCCAGAGGCAGGCAATGCCCGCCGCGATGCAGGCGAAGGGATTGGCCCCCGAAGAGCCCGCCAGCCGCACCGTCGAGGTCGAGGCATTTTGTTCGTGATCGGCATGCAGCGTAAAGATCCGATCCATGGCGCGGCTCAGGATCGGGTCGGGCTGGTATTCCTCGGCCGGAACCGCAAAGCACATACGCAGGAAATTGGTCGCGTAGTCGCAATCGTTGCGCGGATAGACGAAGGGCTGACCGATCGAATATTTATAAGCCATCGCGGCGATGGTCGGCAGCTTGGCGATCAACCGGATCGAGGCGACCTCGCGCTGCCAGGGGTCCGAGATGTCGGTGCTGTCATGGTAGAACGCCGACATCGCGCCGACCACGCCGACCATGGTGGCCATTGGATGGGCGTCGCGGCGGAAACCACGAAAGAAATTGTGCATCTGCTCATGCACCATGGTGTGGCGGGTCACGCGGGTCTCGAAATCCTCCAGCTCGGCCGCCGACGGCAATTCACCGTAAAGCAGCAGATAACAGACCTCGAGATAATGCGATTTGCCAGCCAGCTGGTCGATCGGATAGCCGCGGTGCAGCAACTCGCCCTTATCGCCGTCAATATAGGTGATGGTGGATTCGCAGGCCGAGGTGGAGGTAAAGCCGGGATCATGCGTGAACACGTGGCCTTGTGCGTAAAGCTTTGTAATATCAATGACATCAGGACCAGCGCTGGGGCTGTGGATCGGCAATTCAAAGGTCTTGCCATCGAAACTGAGCGTTGCGGTTTTGCTGTCTGCCATCTCTTGTCCCTCATCTCGTGAATAGCCGGCCCGATTGTCCCGGGCGGGCGCATGTTAGGGGGTGGAGCGCTGTGCCCGGTCCCATCTTTTTTGCAACCGTCCCGACTTTGCGCAAAGGTCAGGCCTGCGTTGCATCCGTCAGGCGGGCCAGGGTTTCCTGGCGGCCGATGACGAGCATCATATCGAAAACGCTCGGACTGACCGGGCGACCGGCAAGCGCTGCCCTGAGGGCCGGCGCGATCTTGCCGAGCTTCATCCCGTGGCCCTCCGCCACAGTGGCGACAATGGCCTCAAGCGCATCTCGGGTCCAGCTAGCATTTTGCAACTGCGGCGTCAATTCTTTCAGTATACCACGGGATACATCGGTAAGGGCTTCCTGCGCCTTCCGATCCCGGTCGATCGGGGCATTCGTCAATACAAACTGTGCCTTTTCAAGGATTTGTGGAATCGACCGTGCCCTGTCCTTGAGGCAATACATCGCAGCGGCCAATCCATCTTTCTGCACCTGCGAAAGCGGAGGTTGCTGCGTCGCGGCCAAGAAACGGTTGATCTCGGCCAGCAGATCCGCATCCGCCATTTTTCCGATATGGTGGCCGGCGACATGTTCCAGTTTCTTGAAGTCGAGCCGGGCCGGAGATTTGCCGATTCCATCCAGATCGAACCACGCGCGCGCCTGGGCATCGTCAAAGAGCTCATCATCGCCATGGCTCCAGCCGAGCCGGGCCAGATAATTGCGCATCGCGGCGGGCGGATAGCCCATGGCGGCATATTCCTCGACCCCAAGCGCACCGTGGCGTTTGCTCAGCTTCTTACCATCGGGGCCATGGATCAACGGGATATGCGCCCAGACGGGTTGGGGCCATCCCATGGCGGCATAGATCTGCGCCTGCCGGGCGGCATTGTTCAGGTGATCGTCGCCCCGGATCACATGCGTCACGCCCATATCGTGATCATCGACCACCACCGCATGCATATAGGTGGGCGTGCCATCCGAGCGCAGCAGGATCATGTCATCGAGTTCGGCGTTTCGGATCGTGACCTGCCCCTGAACCTGATCGTCGATCACGGTTTCGCCGTCGCGCGGGGCTTTCAGCCGGATGACATACGGTGCTTCGGGGTGCTCGGATGCGGGCACATCGCGCCAGGGCGACAGGAACAGGGTCGATCGTTTCTCGGCCCGCGCGGCGTCGCGAAAGGCGGCGATTTCGGCCTGTGTCGCAAAGCATTTATAGGCGGTGCCTGCCGCCAACATCGCCAACGCGACCTCGGCGTGGCGGTCCTTGCGGGCGAACTGGCTGATCGGCTCGCCATCCCAATCGAGACCAAGCCAGGTGAGGCCGTTCAGGATCGCCTGCGTCGCCTCGGGCGTGGAGCGTTCGCGGTCGGTATCCTCGATGCGCAGCAAAAACGTGCCGCCGCGCCCGCGCGCATAGAGCCAGTTGAAGAGCGCCGTGCGCGCGCCGCCGATATGCAGATATCCGGTGGGCGAGGGCGCAAAGCGGGTCACGGGGGCGCGGGTCATGGGCGGGCCTTTCGGAACTGTGCGCGCGGGGCGTGCGCGTTAAGGATTTGGAAACCATGCA
>CAXBGQ010000153.1:0-7773 GCA_963975135.1 uncultured Nioella sp.
GCCGAGGGCGGCGTGTTTCTCAGCAATGTGGAGGCGGCGGGGGAGCTGCGGCTTCCTGGGGCGAAACTGGGCGGGGATCTGTCCTGCGTCGGGGCGCGGTTTGCGGCGGGGAAGAGCGGGACGGCGTTGAATGCCTCTGCGGCTGACATGAAGGGCACCTTCTTTCTGCGAGACAAGGCGCAGATCACCGGTGCGCTGGTCCTGACGGATGCGCAGATCGGGTCGATCAATGATGATGCCGCGTGTTGGCCCAAGGCTGGCAACCTGATCCTTAATCGCTGCCGCTACGGGGCCTTTACCGGACGAGGGCCTGTCACTGCCGCCGCGCGGATGCAATGGCTCGATTTGCAGGATTCCGCGATGTGGGATCAGGATTTCTGGCCGCAGCCCTGGGAACAATGCGCCAAGGTGCTCCGCGAGATGGGCCATGCCGATGCGGCGCGGCAGATCCTGATCGGCAAGGAAAAACGGCAGCGGCAATGGCGGCGGGACGAGCTCAAGGCCCGGCTGGTGGGGGCGCGCCTGCGGCTGCGATTGGAGCGGGCAGGCAGGGAAGATCCCGCCGCCCTGAATGCGGATCTTCAATCGGCGCTGCAAGCCCATGATGGCCCGATGCGGCGGGAAGTGACTGTGCAGCTTGATCAGGCGACATATTTCCGCGAACAGGCCCTTGCCAAGCTGGTGACGGATCGCGCCGCGTTTGATGCGCGTCTTGCGGCAGGGATGGCCCGGACCAAAATCCCGGGTTTTGATCCGGCCATGAACGCCGCGGGCGCGGTGTTTGAAACCCGGGCCCGGCTTATCTTTCGCGGATGTCTCGATGCCCTGCTATCGGCCACCATCGCCTATGGCCACCGGCCCCTGCGCGCGCTTGGCTGGCTGGCGGGCCTCTGGTTGTTCGGGGCGCTTTTGTTTGGCATCGCCGCCGGGCAGGGGGCCATCAAGCCCAATAACGCTTTCGTGCTGCGCAGTGCCGAATGGGTGGCCTGCGCGTCGGATTTCGTGCCGCCTGCGGGCGGTGTCATGCCCGCGCGCAATACCGGAACCTCACAACTGGCCTGTTTCCGCGCCCAACCCGAGGCGCAGAGCTACCCCGCCTTCAACGCGCTCGTCTATTCCGCCGACACGCTGTTGCCGATTGTCGCGATGGAGATGCAGGAGTTCTGGATCCCCGACGAGACGCAAGGCGCGCGCGGGCAGTTTACGCGGGTGTTCCTCTGGGCGCAGATCATCGCCGGATGGGCGTTGTCGCTCTTGGCCGTTGCCGGGTTCTCGGGCCTCGTGAGATCGGATTGACGCCATGACCCACATATTCCCCCTGCGCGTCTATTACGAGGATACCGATCTGGCCGGGATCGTCTATCACGCCAACTACCTCAAATTCATCGAACGCGCCCGATCCGAGATGGTGCGCGCGGCGGGCGTCAGCCAGACCGCGATGAAGGACCAGGGCGGTATCGTCTTTGCCGTGCGCCGGATGGAGGTGGAGTTTCTCGCCCCCGCAAAGTTCGAGGATGACCTGCAGGTGCGCACAAGGCTTGGCCGCCTCACCGGTGCGCGGTTCGATATGGAACAGGATGTCTGGCGCGGCGATACCCTGCTGTTTTCGGCAAGCGTGCAGGTGGTCTGTCTGGATGCAAAGGGGCGTGCGACGCGGATTCCGGCGGATATTCGCCAAAAGCTGACGCAATTTGCGCAAGGCCACGGGGACAAAGCGGAATAATTGGTTTTTCCCCTTCCGCTTTGCTAGGGTCTGCCCCAAATGAGGTGTCGGGTTAATCAGGCATCCGATCAGAGGCCGTTCAAAAGGCTGGGCAGACAGGAATAACACGTCATGGAAACCGAAACGCTAAGCTTGGCGCAGGAGATGGATTTCTCGCTGCTGGCCCTGTTCTTTCGCGCATCATTCGTCGTTCAACTGGTGATGGTGCTGCTCTTTGCAGCCTCGATCTGGGTCTGGGCCATCGCGTTTTCGCGGTTTGGGACCTACCGGTTGTCGCGCCGGCGGTCTGCGGAATTCGACAGGGCATTCTGGTCGGGCGAGCCACTGGATGAGCTTTACGAGAAAGTCGTCGAAACGCCGACCTCGGCCTCGGAACGGGTTTTCGTGGCAGGCATGACCGAATGGCGGCGCAGTATGCGCGATGATGGCGCGCTTATTCCCGGCGTGCAGCAGCGCGTTGACCGGTCAATGGATGTCGCCATCACCCGCGAGAGCGAGCGCCTGACATCGGGCCTCAACTTTCTGGCCACCACCGGGGCCACCGCGCCCTTTATCGGGCTTTTCGGCACGGTCTGGGGCATCATGCGGTCGTTTCAGGAGATCGCGACCACCGGCAATACCTCGCTTGCGGTCGTGGCCCCCGGCATTGCCGAGGCGCTGATGGCCACCGGGCTTGGCCTCCTGGCCGCTATTCCCGCCGTCATCCTTTATAACAAGCTGTCGGCAGATTCCGACCGGCTGGTCGCCGGGTATGAGGGCTTTGCGGACGAGTTTTCGACCCTGCTGTCCCGGCAGTTGGATTGAACCATGGGGGCCGGGGTCAACCAGAAACCGGGGGCAGGGCGCAGGCGCGGGCGGCGCTCGCGCCATGCCACGATGTCCGAGATCAACGTGACGCCCTTTGTCGATGTCATGCTGGTGCTCTTGATTGTCTTCATGGTCTCGGCCCCGCTGATGACGGTGGGCGTGCCGGTGCAATTGCCTGAAACCGCGGCCGAGCCGCTGCCGGGCGATCAGGATGAGGAACCGCTGGCCGTGACCATGACCGCCGATGGCCGGATCATGATCCAGACCACCGAAGTGGCCGAAGAGGAACTGATCACGCGGCTGCAGGCCATTGCGGCGGAACGTGACAGCAACCAGATTTTCCTGCGCGCCGATGGCGGTATCCCCTACGATCAGGTGATGCGCGTGATGGGCGCGCTGAATGCGGGCGGATTTCGCGAGATCGGGCTGGTCACCGATGCGGGCGGTCCCCGGTTGAACGCAGGTCAGGAGTGACGTGGGCATGCGGCGCGCGCTTTATGCTTCTGCCGGGATCCATCTGGCCGTGCTCGGGTGGGCGCTGTTGGGCGGGCAATTGTTCTGGGACAGGGACGAACCTGACTTCGAGGTGACCGGCGTGACTTTGCTCAGCACAGCCGAATTCGACGCGATGTTCAGCGATCCGCCATCGCCCGCCCTGACCGATACGCCACTGGCCCCGACCGCCCCGTCTGAGTCCGACGCACCCGTGGCTCCGGCCGCCGAGGCCATCGCCCCCGAGGCCATCACGCCCGAGGCCGCCCCGCCGCCGCCGGGCGAGGCCGAACCGGACGTGACCGCGATGGCCCCGCCAACGCAGGCCGATGTCACCGATCAGATCGCCCTGATGCCTAGCCCGCCGGCGCAGGATGTGACCGCGCCACTTTCCGACAGGCCTGCGCCAAGCGCGGCCCCGCGCGTGGCCCCGACGCCCGCGCCCGCGCCTCCACCCGAGGCCGAAATCGCGCCCCAGGTCGCGCCAGAGCCGACGCCCGCCGAGGTGCCCACCCCGCTGCCCGACGCACCGCCCACAGCGCCCGAAGAAGCCGCGCCCGAGATCGTGACCGAAGCCGAAACACCGGCCTCGAGCCTGGCGCCTGTGGCCTCGACCCGGCCCGCCGCGCGCCCCGAGCGTGTGGTTCAGGCCGCCACCCCCGCCCCTGAAATACAGGCCCCGGCGGCGGAAGAAAGCGACCCCATGGCTGCCGCCATCGCTGCTGCCGTGGCCGAAGCCGCAAATGCGCCCGCCGCCGCCACGCCGTCGGGCCCGCCACTCACGCGCGGCCAGCGCGAAGGCCTGCGCCTTGCGGTGCAAAACTGCTGGAATGTCGGAGCATTGTCCTCCGAGGCGCTGCGCGTGACGGTGACGGTCGAGGTTCAGATGGGCCGCGACGGTGTGCCGGAACGAAATTCCGTTCGTATGCTCAGCAATACCGGCGGATCCGATACCGCAATTCGGCAAGCCTATGAGGCCGCGCGGCGCGCCGTTCTGCGCTGTGGCGGATCGGGCTATGACCTTCCGGCCGAAAGCTACGACCAATGGCGCACCATTGAGATTACCTTCAACCCCGAAGATATGAGGTTGAGATGACGGGTTCCCTCCGTTCCTGGCAAGCTGTGATCGGGTGGTTTACGATCGAGACGATTGGCGCAAAGATGAGTTTGAATTCATTCATGAAGAATTGAGGTTGAGATGACCCGGTTTCTGACATTCGTATTTATGGCCGTGACCTGGTTTGGCGCGTCGCCCGCGCTGGCGCAGGGCAATCCCGGACCGTTGCAGATCGAAATTACCGAAGGGGTGATCGAACCCTTGCCCTTTGCGCTGCCGCAATTCATCGCAGGCAGCGGGGTCGAGGATCAGGCCGCCGATATCACCCGCGTCATTGCCGCCGATCTGGTGGGCACGGGCCTGTTTCGTGAGATCCCGCGCGATGCATTTATTTCCTCGGTCACCAATTTCGACAGCCCCGTGCAATATGCCGATTGGCAGGCGATCAACGCGCAGGCGCTGATCACCGGGTCGGTCACGATGGAGGGTGGCCAGCTGGTGGTCCGGTTCCGCCTGTTCGATGTATTTTCCAACGAACCTTTGGGCAGCGGTCTGCAATTCGTGGGTTCGCCCGATAGCTGGCGGCGCATGGCCCATAACGTTTCCGATAACGTCTATGAACGGATCACCGGCGAGGGCGGCTATTTCGACAGCCGCGTGGCATTCGTGCATGAGGAAGGCCCGAAAAACGCCCGGCTCAAGCGCATCGCGATCATGGATTATGATGGGGCCAATGTGCAGTATCTGACCGATAGCCGGTCGCTGGTTCTGGCCCCGCGGTTTTCGCCCGATGGCCAAACCCTGCTCTATACCAGTTACGAGTCCGGCTTCCCCCGGCTCTATACGCTGGACCTGGCAACGGTCGCCCGGCGCCCTCTGGCCGATCAGATCGAGGGCACGATGACATTCGCGCCCCGGTTTTCCCCTGACGGGGGCCGGGTGGTCTTTTCGCTGGAACGCGGCGGCAATACCGATATCTACCTGATGGATGTTGCCACAGGCACGCAGACCCGCCTGACCGAGGCCCCCTCGATCGAGACCGCCCCCAGTTTTTCGCCCGATGGCACCCAGATCGCGTTTGAAAGCGACCGGTCGGGCGGCCAGCAGCTCTATATCATGCCGGCGACAGGCGGCGAGGCGCGCCGGATCAGCCAGGGCAATGGCCGCTATGGCACGCCGGTCTGGTCGCCGCGCGGCGATCTGATTGCCTTTACCAACCAGCAACGCGGGCGCTTCCATATCGGCGTGATGCGCACCGATGGGTCCGAGGAACGATTGCTGACCTCGTCTTTTCTGGACGAGGGCCCGACATGGGCCCCGAACGGCCGTGTGGTCATGTTCACCCGTGAGACCGCCGGGGCCAATGGCGCGCCCGCGATCTATTCGGTCGATATCTCGGGGCGCAACCTGCGGCGTGTGTCGACGCCTGGAATGGCGTCGGATCCGGCCTGGTCGCCGCTGAATGACTGATCACGGCATAGGCCCATGTTCAGAGCGGTCGAGACATGGTAAATTACCGCCAGAGTGGCGCAAAAAAAGGATAATACGGGTATGAAACTTCTCCTTAGACTGACCTTCTTCGTCGCGGTTCTGGGCCTTGGTGCCTGCGCGCAAACCGGATATCTGGGCGATTCTCCGCTTGGCGGCGCGGCCGGCGATCCCAATTCCGTGGCCTATTTCAACCAGACATTGGGCGACCGGGTGCTCTTTGCGGTCAATGAAAACACGCTGTCGCCACAGGCGCAGAGAATTCTGGACGATCAGGCCGACTGGATGCTGCGCAACATGGAATATTCGGCGCTGATCGAAGGTCATGCCGATGAACAGGGCACCCGCGAATATAACCTGGCGCTCGGTGCCCGGCGCGCGGCATCGGTCGAGGCGTATCTGGTCAGCCGGGGCATCTCGCCCGCGCGGCTCAACACCATCAGCTATGGCAAGGAACGCCCGATCGAGATCTGTTCGGCTGAAAGTTGCTATGCCCAGAACAGGCGCGCGGTGACGGTGCTGTCGGCAGGCGCGGGGAGCTGAGCTTCATGTGGCGTGCAGTGATCTTTGCGGTCGCACTGGGCCTTCCCGGTGCGGCCTTTGCGCAAGAGGAAACGCTGGCCGATATCCGCCAGGAGCTGTCGGTTCTCTATGTCGAGATTCAGCGTCTGCGCGGCGAGCTGAATACGACGGGCGCGCCCTCGGGCTCGGGCGGCGCTGGCACCATGCTGACCCGGATCGACGCCATCGAGACCGAGTTGCGCCGTTTGACCAGCGCCACCGAAGAGCTGGACCTGCGGGTCAACCGCGTCGTCGCGGACGGCTCCAACCGCATCGGCGATCTGGAGTTTCGCCTGTGCGAATTGGAGGCGGGCTGCGATATCGGCACGCTTGGCGAAACCACGACGCTTGGCGGCGATATGGCCGAACCGGCCGCGCTGCCCCCGGTTAGCACGGGCAGCGATAACGCCGCCGCCGCAATCAGCATGGCGGCCGCCGAGCAAAGCGATTTCGACCGTGCCATGGCGTTGTTCGAAGAGGAGGATTTCGCCGCCGCCGCGATGCAGTTCGAGGCCTATACGGAAACCTATCCCGGCGGCGCGCTGAGCGCCGAGGCGCATTTCTGGCGCGGCGAGGCCGAGGCGGCGCAAGGAGCCTGGAACCGGGCCGCGCGCGCCTATCTGGCCAGCTTCAGCGGGGCCCCCGATGCGCCGCGTGCGCCCGAAAGCCTGTTTCGGCTTGGCACCAGCCTGCAGGAACTGGGCCAGTCCGAAGAGGCTTGCCTGACTCTGGCCGAAGTTGAAAACCGCTATCCGTCATCTTCTTCTGTGCTGGACGCGCGGGCCGCGATGACGCGTTTCGGCTGCAATTGAGCCTTCCCGACCGGTTCGCAGGCGCGATGGAGCGCGTGCTGGCGGGTGCGCGGCCCCAAACCCTGTGCGTGGCGGTGTCCGGTGGCAGTGATTCGCTGGCCTTGCTGGCGCTGACCTGCGATTGGGCCAGGCCGAGCATCGCGGTCACGGCTGTTACCGTCGATCACGGCTTGCGCGACGGCAGTGCCGCTGCGCATGATGTCCTGCGCTGGCAGGGCTGGGATGGCAGCGGCAATCTTCAGGCCGAGGCGCGCAGCGCCCGCCGCAACCTGATTTCCGGCCATTGCGCCGCGCGGGGCATTGACGCGGTCCTTTTGGGCCATACGCGCGACGATCAGGCCGAGACGGTTTTGATGCGGCTGGCGCGTGGATCGGGCGTCGATGGACTGGCGGCGATGTCGGCGGGCCAATTCGGAAAAACCCTGTTTCTGCGGCCGCTGCTGCAGGAAACGCGGGAAGATCTGCGCGGCTATCTCACGGCGCGCGGATTGGCCTGGGCCGAGGACCCCTCGAATGAGGATCCCCGCTTTGAACGGGTACGGATGCGCCATGCGATGGCCGAACTTGGGATTGATACGGCCCGGCTGGCCGAGACCGCCAGCGCGATGGCGCGCGCCCGCATCGCCCTGGAAAAAAGGGCGCAGGATGTCGCCCAAGCGATTGTGACCGAAAAAAACGGGATCGTGAGTTTCGATGCTGCGGCGCTTGCCCGAACCGAGGAGGAGACCCGCCTGCGCCTGGTCGCCCATGCCCTGAAATGCCTGTCTTCGGCGCGTTACAGGCCGCGATTGCAGACGCTGAGCGGAACGCTGGCGAAGGCGCTGGACGGGCAG
>CAXBGQ010000154.1:0-7750 GCA_963975135.1 uncultured Nioella sp.
GCCGCACGGTGTTGCGTTCAAAGGCAATTGAACAGCCGCCGAGATAGACCAGCCCGATGAAGCGGCCGAGCTGGCGGCACGATCGGCGGGCGCGGGGGTCTGGGCCGGTTTTATATGGCTTTGTCGCCCGGCAATTGCAATGCGATTGCCGGACAAGTGCCAAATCCCCGGGGGTGCCGCTGCCGCGCGGCCTAGCCCGAAATCAGTTCGGATTGCGCCACGATCACCTCGGCCTGCTTGATCGACGCGATATCGACCAGCCGGCCCTTGTAGACCGTGGCCCCCTCGCCGTTTTTCTTGGCGGCTTCCATCGCGGCGAGGATCTCGCGCGCCTCGGTCACGGCGGCCTCGGACGGGGTAAAAACCTCGTTTGCCAAGGCGATCTGCTTGGGGTGGATGGCCCATTTGCCGACCATGCCCAAAGTGGCCGACCGGCGGGCTTGCGCGCGGTATCCCTCATCGTCGGAAAAATCGCCGAACGGGCCGTCGACGGGCAGCAATCCATGCGTGCGGCAGGCCGCGACAATGGCGGTTTGCGCCCAATGCCAGGGGTCGCTGTAATGGCGGGTATCGCCCTGCAACATGTAGTAGTTTTCCTGCGTGCCGCCGATGCCGGTGGTCTGCATCCCCATCGAGGCGGCGTAATCGGCGGCCCCGAGGCTCATGGCCTGCAGCCGGGGCGAGGCTGCGGCGATGGCCTCGACATGGGCCAGACCGGCCGCCGATTCGATGATGATCTCAAGGCTCACGGGTTTGCCGCGCCCCTTGGCCGTTTCGATGGCGGTGATCAGCGCGTCAACGGCATAGACATCCTCGGCGCAGCCCACTTTCGGGATCATGATCTGATCCAGCCGTTCCGAGGATTGTTCCAGCAGATCGACCACGTCGCGATACCAATAGGGGGTGTCGAGGCTGTTGATCCGCACCGACAGCGTCTTGGTCCCCCAATCGATATCATGGGTCGCCTGAATAACATTTGCGCGGGCCTGATCCTTGTCGCTTGGCGCAACGCTGTCCTCCAGATCCAGATTGATTACGTCGGCAGCGCTGGCCGCCATCTTGGGGAACAGTTTGGTGTTCGAGCCGGGGCCGAACAGCTGGCAGCGATTGGGGCGGGCGGGGGCAGGGGGTTGCAGACGGAAAGACATGAGGCACGGCCTTTGGGTAAGGATATTACGTATCAGTTGTCGATATGGTTAGGATATTGCGTCGCCGCATGCAAGTGCTGCGCTGCGGCAAACTGCACTCAGGATCCGCTTCCCGGGCGGGTGGCTCAGTGGGCCTTGACCCGCAAACGCGGAGATACCACCATCCGACCTTTTGACGAGGAGACGATTATGGGGATTTCACAAGACGCTCTTACCGATATGGCCTCCGCCTATTCCGCCGCCTGGAGTTCTCAGAATCCGGTCGCGGTGGCGTCGTTCTATGCCGAGGATGGACAGATCCAGATCAACCGGGGCGATGTGCTGAAGGGCCGCGCCGCGATTGAGGAAATGGCCGCCGGGTTCTACGCCGAATTCCCCGATCTCGTCGTGAAATGCGACCTCTGCCGCGCCGGGGGTGATCATGCGATTTTCATCTGGACGCTGGAAGGCCACCATTCCGAGACCAAACATTTCGTGCGCGTCGGCGGATGGGAGGAATGGGACCTGACCGAGGATGGCAAGGTCGCGGCCTCGAAAGGCTGGTTCGACGCGGCGGAATATGACCGGCAGGTGGCAAACGGTCTCTGAGCGGCGGGAAGAATTTTCAGCCGCTACTGCAAATCGCCAAACGCCCGTGTCATCCGGGCCACCGCGGCTTCGATCATTGGACGCGGCATGGCCAGGTTGAAGCGCTGGAACCCTTCACCGCCGGGGCCGAAATCGGGGCCGGGACTGACGGCGATCTTTGCACCGTCACGGATGCGGGCGATGACCTCGTCATGGCTCATGCCGGTATCCGCGAAATCCACCCAGGCCAGATAGGTCGATTGAAGCGGCAGTGACCGCAGACCGGGTATCGCGTTGATGCCGGCATCGAACAGCCGCCGGTTGCCATCGAGATGCGCGATCTGATTATCGACCCATGCCGCGCCTTGCGCGCTGTAGGCCGCGATCACCATCTTGAGGCCAAGAATATTCGGCGAATAATCCAGCGACCGCAGCCGCCCGGCCATTGTGGCGCGCAGGTCCGGGTCGGGGGTGATCATGTTGCCGGTTTTCATGCCCGCGATGTTGAAGGTCTTGGACGCCGCAGTCAGCGAAACCGTGCGGTGGCGCATCTCGGGCGCGGCCACGTCCATCGGTATGAATGTTCCACCGGGATAGATGAAATCGTGGTGCACCTCGTCGGACACCAGGATGAGGTCGTTGCGTTCGGCGAATTCGGCGACAGCGCGCAGTTCGTCGCGCGTCCAGATCCGGCCCGAGGGATTTTGCGGCGAACACCAGATCAACAGTTTTTCCGTGCCGTCCAGACGGCTTTGCGCATCCTCCAGGTCGATATCATAGGTATCGCCCCGGCGGGCCAGCGGCATTTCCACCTTTTCGCGCCCCGCCTTGGCGATCTTGTGGGCAAATTCGTGATAGACGGGCGTGAAGATCACAACCTTGTCGCCGGGATCGGTATAGACATCGAGGCAGAAGGCGATGGCGTTGCCAAGCCCCTGCGCCGTCAGAATCCAATCGGGCTCCACTTGCCATCCATGCCGGTTTTCCATCCACCAGATGATCGCGGCATGATAGCTGTCGCGCGGGCCCAGATAGCCGAAAATGCCGTGATCGGCCGCCGCGCGCACCGCTTCGATCACGCAAGGCGCGGTGGGATAGTCTGAATCGGCGGTCCACATCGCCAATCCGTTATCGGGCGAAACGCCGAACAGCTCCTCCATCGTGTCCCATTTGCTGCAATCGGTGCCGCGGCGATCGGTGATCTCGTTGAAGTCCATGCTTGGCTCGTTTTTTCGGTGATTTCGACGCGCGCCAAGCTATCCCATTGGCGTCCGGGTGCAAGGGGGCGTTGCGAGCCGGGCGATGATAGCCTAAATCACCTGCCATGTTGCGCCCGATCCTGATCCATCCCGACCCGCGCCTGAAAAAAGTGGTGCCGCCCGTGCCCGACTTGTCGGATGAATTGCGCGTGCTGGCCGCCGATATGCTGGCATCCATGTATGACGCGCCGGGTATTGGTCTGGCGGCACCACAGGTCGGCGCGATGCTTAGGCTGATCGTGGCCGATTGCGTCAAGGAGGAGGGGGCCACGCCGCGCCCGTTGGCGATGTTCAACCCCGAAGTGCTGGCGTCGTCGGATGAAACCAATGTTTACGAGGAAGGCTGCCTGTCGATCCCCGAGGTCTATGCCGATGTGACCCGCCCGGCCGAGGTCGAAGTGGCGTGGATGGATACCGATGGAAACGCCCGCCAGGAGGTGTTCACC
The DNA here is from genome assembly GCA_963975135.1 of uncultured Nioella sp. Classification (GTDB taxonomy): domain Bacteria; phylum Pseudomonadota; class Alphaproteobacteria; order Rhodobacterales; family Rhodobacteraceae; genus Alterinioella. Next base: position 3,421 of record CAXBGQ010000154.1, read on the forward strand.
GGCCTCTGGGCCACCTGCGTGCAGCACGAGATCGACCATCTGAACGGCAAGCTTTTCATTGACTATCTCAAGCCGCTGAAACGTCAGATGATCACCCGCAAGATGATCAAGCTGAAACGGGAACGGGCGCGGGACGTGGAGTGAGCCTATTGGCCATCCGCCACCGACCTGCCGCTCTTGCCGTTGCACCCGCGGATTAATCACCACCGGAGGCCGATCATGCCCGTCAGACCCTTTGTCATGTGGCCCGATAAACGCCTGCGCAGCGTCGCGGCACCCGTGGCCGAAGTGACCGACGAGATCCGCGCGATCTGGGCCGATATGGTCGAGACGATGGACGCAATGCCCGGCGTCGGCCTGGCCGCGCCGCAGATCGGTGTGATGCAGGCGCTGGCCGTGGTCGATGCCTCGGATACGCGCGGCAAGGCGATTCGGATGGCCAATCCGGTGGTTCTGCACGCCTCGGTCGAATTTCGCCCGCATGAAGAGGCCAGCCCCAACCTGCCCGGCGTTTCGGCCCTGATCGCCCGGCCCCGCGCTGTGACCGTGGCTTATCTGGATGAGGACGGGCAGGCGGTCGAGAAGGATTTCGTCGGCCTCTGGGCCACATCCGTGCAGCATCAGATCGACCATCTGGCGGGCCGGATGTATTTCGACCGGCTCAGCAAGACCCGCCGCGACATGCTGGTGAAGAAGGCCGGCAAGCGGCGTTAGGACAGCCGTGCCCGGTTGACAGAACCGCGCCGGTCGCGTTGCGTCGACCGGCACGCTTGCCCAATTTCGCTCACACCGCCAATCCGAACCCGACGCCAACCCGACAGGAGGCCCCGCATGCGCCCTGATCGCCCGCTCTGGCTCGTTGCGGCTCCGGCGGTTTTCCTGCTCTTGTGGTCGGGCGGTTATGCGGTGGCCAAACTCGGGCTGCTCTATACCCAGCCGATGACCCTGCTGGCTTTGCGTTATGCCATTGTCGTGGCGATCATGGGCGTGCTCTTTGCAGTGATCCGTCCGCCATTGCCAGCGCGCCGCGCCGATTGGGGGCATCTGGCGGTGGTCGGTTTCCTGATTCAGGCGGTCTATTTCGGCATGGCCTATTTTGCCTTCCGCGCAGGCGTTGCGGTCGGAACGGTGGCGCTGGTGTTTTCGCTGCAACCCATCATCGTGGCGCTGGTCGCACCGCGTTGGAGCGGCGAGGGCATTGGCCGCAACCAATGGCTCGGGCTGGCCCTGGGGCTGATCGGCACCGCCATCGTGATCACGATGCGCACCGAGGTCGAGGCCCCGTCGATCCTTGGTCTTTTCTACACCGCGTTGGCGCTGGCGGGCATCACCGGCGGCTCGCTCTGGGAAAAACGCTTTGGCCTCAACCACCACCCAATTACTGCCAATCTGATCGGCTACAGCGCCGGTTTGGTCGGGATCTTGCCCGCGATGCTGTTGCAGGACGCAATCAGCGTGACCTGGACATGGGAGTTTTCCGCAGCACTCGCCTATCTGGTCATCGGCAATTCGGTCATCGCCGTGGGGCTATTGCTGGCGATGATCCGGGCGGGCGACGTGGCGCGGGTCTCGGCACTGTTTTTTCTGGTGCCGCCACTGGCCGCGCTTCTGGCCTGGGCCCTGTTGGGTGAGGTCATGCCGCTGGCGGCGTGGTTTGGCATGGGCGTCGCAGCTATGGGGGTCTATCTGGCAACGCGGGGTTCGGCCCATGGTGCCCGCGCTGCGGCTGATATAAACCGGGGCCCAAACCCAAGGCGCAGGAGCGACAGGCAGTGAGATTGATCTTCATGGGAAGCCCCGATTTTTCGGTGCCGGTGCTGGAGGCGCTGGTTGCTGCCGGTCATGACATCGCCGCCGTCTATTGCCAGCCGCCCCGCCCCGCCGGGCGCGGCAAACAGGAGCGCCCGACGCCGGTGCAGGCGCGCGCCGAGGCGCTTGGCCTGCCGGTGCGCCACCCCGCCACGCTGAAAACGCCCGAGGCGCTGGCCGAATTTGCCGCACTGGACGCAGAGGTCGCGGTGGTCGTGGCCTATGGCCTGATCCTGCCGCAGGCGGTGCTGGACGCGCCCGAACGCGGTTGTCTCAATATCCATGCCAGCCTGCTGCCTCGCTGGCGTGGCGCGGCCCCCATTCACCGCGCCATCATGGCGGGCGATGCTGAGACCGGCATTTGCATCATGGCGATGGAAGCGGGGCTCGATACCGGGCCGGTGCTGCTGCGCGCGCGCACGCCCATCGGCGCGGAAGAAACGACGGCGATGCTGCATGACCGGCTGAGCGCAATGGGCGCGGCCGCGATTGTCGATGCGCTGGCCCGGCTGGACAGCCTGACGCCCGAGCCACAGCCCGAGATAGGCGTGACCTATGCCCACAAGATCGACAAGGCGGAGGCGCGGATCGACTGGACCCGGCCCGCGATTGAGGTCGACCGGCAAATAAGGGGCCTGTCGCCCTTTCCCGGGGCCTGGACCACGCTGGCGGGCAAGCGGTTGAAGCTGCTGGCCTCGCGCGTTGTGGCCGGCACGGGTGCGCCGGGCGCGGTTCTGGACGGGCTCACCCTTGCCTGCGGCAGCGGCGCGGTGCAGGTTGATCAGGTGCAGGCCGAAGGCCGCGCCCGGCAGGATGCGGCCAGCTTCCTGCGTGGCACGGCCGTTCCGCCCGGCACGATATTGGGAGGCACCTGATGGGCTTTTTCGCGTTTTTCGGATCGCTGATGATCGGCGGCACCATGGGGGTGCTGTTCGAACGCTGGGGCATTACCCGAAATGGCATCATCCCCTCGGTGATCATCGCGCTTGGGGCGGTGATCCTTCTCTTTATGATCCGGGTGATGTTCCGGCTTTCATTCGGGTCGCCGGGGCTCGATGCCATTATCGGGGCATCGGCGGCCCTGGTGCTGATCCCGGTGCGGTCCTGGCGGATCGGGCGGCGCAACCGGCGGCGGTGATCCTGCCGACACAATTCTGGCCAATGAAATGGAGCATACCACAATGATGATCCTCTATATTATCATCATCGGCGCGGCGGCGGGGTTTCTGGCCACGCGCGTCATGAAGATGGAGGCCGATGTGCTGACCACGGTGGGCATCGGCATATTGGGTGCGCTTATCGGCGGGCTGGTCCTGCGGTTTCTGATGGCGGTCTTTGGCATGTTCGCGGGGTTTCTGGGGGCCTTTCTGGGCGCGGTGTTCCTGATCTGGGCCTGGCGCGCCTATCAAGGGCGGCGCTGAGCCATGACCACCGCAACCGACCGCAACAAGGCCAATGCGCAGGCGTTTTACGACCTGATGTTCAACCAGTGCAAACCGCGTGAGGCCGTCGAACGCTATGTCGGGGACCGCTATATCCAGCACAACCCGCATGTCGCGGACGGCCCCGAGGCCTTCATCGAATATTTCGAACGCATGGCGGCGGAGTATCCCGGCAAAGTCACCCATTTCATCCGCGCGGTGGCCGAGGGCGATCTTGTGGTGCTGCATTGCCACCAGATATGGCCGGGCAGCGACGATTATGCAGGCATGGATATCTTCCGCTTCGACGCGGCGGGCAAGATCGTCGAACACTGGGACGTGTTGCAGGTGATCACCGAAGGCTCGGCCAATCAAAACGGGTTGTTCTGAGCGGCGGGTGTCGCAAAGGCGGGTAAAATGGCGCGCTGAAACCGACGCCGATCAACGCCTGCCGCGCATCGAAAGGTGAGAATGTGAACGGATCCGTTTTTGTGGCGACGCGGCGCAATTCCCGTGACATCCAATCGGTCATGGACAGGGCCTTTGCCGATGATCCCACGGTTCTGTGGGTGTCGGAAGACCCGGAAGTTTTCGCAAGCGAGCACCACAGATATGTCCAGATGTGCGCCGAACCCGCATTCGATCACGAAGGCGTCCATGCGACCGCCGGTTTCGAGGGGGCGGCAATCTGGTATCCGCCGGGGATAGGTGTCTCGGACGAGGATTTCGAAGCGTTCACAAGAACGGTGCGCTTTCCCGACAAGCTGAACGGTCTGGGCGCGCTCGCCGATGCCTGCGACCGCCACCGTCCGAAAGGTCCGCATTGGACGCTCGAGCTTATTGCCGTCGATCCCGCCATTCAGAACAAGGGAATAGGGGCCAGGCTGATGGAATTCGGACTGGCGAAATGCGATCGCAGCGGATTGCCGGTGTTTCTGGCCTCAAGCAATTCGGCGAATCTGCCGTTCTATCGGCGGCTCGGATTTGCTCAGACCGCCGAGTTGCGCAATCCGGGGTTGCCGACGATGTATCCGATGATCCGCGATAATCGCACTTGGCCGGGATAGCCCCTGTCAGGTGATCGGGCCCGGATGGCGGCA
>CAXBGQ010000155.1:0-7699 GCA_963975135.1 uncultured Nioella sp.
GCCGGGGATGAGACCGGCGCGCAATGCCCGCACATACCTCTTGAACTTGGTCCCCCGTTCGGGTTGGTTCGGAATTAAGCTACAGTCACTTTAGCAACGGGGATCGGCATGCTAACCATCGGAACCCTTTCCAAAAGGACCGGAACCAAGGTCCAGACCATCCGCTATTATGAACAGATCGGGTTGATGAACGAACCGGGGCGATCAGCTGGCGGCCAACGCCGGTATTTCGAGCACGACCTGGACCGTCTGGCCTTCATCCGGCATTCCCGTCAGCTTGGGTTTTCGCTTGAGGTCATACGGGATCTGCTGGACCTGTCCGATCACCCGTCCCGATCCTGCGCCGAGGCCGACGTGATTGCCCGGCGCCACCTTTTGCTGGTCGAAAAACGCATCGAGCGTCTTCAGGCCCTGAAAAAGGAACTGCGCCGCATGGTGAGCGAATGCGCGGGCAACAGCGTTTCCGAGTGCAAGATCCTTGAAGTGCTGCGCGATCATTCCGAATGTCTGACCGATCATGACGAGATCGGGGCCTGACCGGCAGGCGCTCCGTTTTCGGCCCAAACACCGGTTTCGCCTCCCGCTGGCATCAACCGGTTTTTGCCGCGAATGGGCGGAAATCCCTTGGCCTGATCAAGGGCGGAACCCTGTCACATCTCTCGTTTGCCGCACCACGGCAGGTTTCGCGCGGACCCGGATCGCACCGTTGCCGGTGCCCGGCATCACGGGGAAATTCCAAAGAGCCCGTGACGGTTGTCTGCCGGGCCCGGCCCGCAGCCCATGACAATTGCCAAATCGCCCTTGCACGTATGGCCCGCCACGCATAGAAGACCGCAAAATTGGACGTTGCGGGGCAGGGGCCCTGCACAGGATATATAGGGAATGCCATGCAGGTTTCTGAAACGCTGAACGACGGTCTCAAGCGCGGTTACGAGATCACCATCACCGGTGCCGAGCTGGCCGCGAAAGTGGACGAAAAATTGGTCGAGGCGCAGCCCGAGGTCGAGATGAAGGGCTTTCGCAAGGGCAAGGTGCCGATGGCGCTGCTGAAAAAGCAGTTCGGGCCCCGGCTGATCGGTGAAGCGATGCAGGAAAGCGTCGATGGCGCGATGCAGAGCCACCTGGAAGAAAGCGGCGACCGCCCGGCGATGCAGCCCGAAGTGAAGATGGTCAACGAGGACTGGAAAGAGGGCGACGATGTCGTTGTCGCGATGTCCTATGAGGCGCTGCCCGAGATTCCGGAAGTCGATTTCAAATCGTTCTCGCTGGAAAAACTGGTCGTGTCCCCGGCCGAGGATGACGTGGCCGAGGCGCTGAACAATCTGGCGGCATCGGCACAGAATTTCGAGGCCAAGGAGGGCGCGGCCGCAGACGGCGATCAGGTCGTGATCGATTTCCTGGGCAAGGTCGATGGCGAGCCCTTCGAGGGAGGTGCCGCCGAGGATTACCCGCTGACGCTTGGCTCCAACAGCTTCATCCCCGGTTTCGAGGAACAGCTTGTCGGCTGTGCCGCCGGCGATGAGAAGGATGTCGCGCTGTCTTTCCCCGAGGAATACGGCGCCGAACATCTGGCCGGCAAGGACGCGGTCTTTGAATGCAAGATCAAGGAAGTGAAAGCCCCCGCGGCGGCCGAGCTGAATGATGAGCTGGCCAAACAGTTCGGGGCTGAAAGCCTTGATGCCCTGCGCGGCCAGGTCGAGGACCGCCTGAAATCCGAATATACCGACGCTGCGCGCGCCGTGATGAAACGCGGGCTTCTGGATCAACTGGATGGCGCGGTCAAATTCGATCTGCCGCCGTCGCTGGTCGATGCCGAGGCAGGCCAGATCGCGCATCAGCTGTGGCACGAGGAAAACCCCGATGTCGAAGGCCATGACCACGCCGAGGTCGAGCCCACCGACGAGCACAAGACCCTGGCCGAACGCCGGGTGCGTCTGGGGCTTTTGCTGGCCGAGCTGGGTCAGAAGAACGACGTTCAGGTCAGCGATGCCGAGATGACGCAGGCGATCATGAACCAGGCCCGGCAATATCCCGGTCAGGAGCGTGAATTCTTTGAGTTCATCCAGAAAAACCAGGCCGCCCAACAACAGCTGCGCGCGCCGCTCTTTGAAGACAAGGTCGTCGATTTCGTCTTTGAGATGGCCGAGGTCACCGACAAGGACGTCTCGAAAGAGGACCTGCAAAAGGCCATCGAGGCGCTGGACGACGCATAAACCCCTCTACCGGGTTACTGAGAAAAACCGGGGCTGCACAATCTGTGCGGCCCTTTTTTTGTTTGGGTGCACGGGTTTGTGCATAATCTTTTTCCATGCCCCCCGTGTTTTTCCCTAGGTTCTTGCGCTGGAAGGTTGTTATCCTTGCCGTAAGACAAAGACCATGTTGTGATCGACGCGATTATTTTTGAACCTTTAACGCCGGTTAAGGCACCTCACAGCAACACGGCGCAGCTTTGTGCCATGTCCAGAGCGCCACCATGTTGGGCCACCAAAAGGCGGGGCCGGTGCGCGCGGGACAAGATCCGGGCCGCAATGGGCTTGGGGGTGCTGGCCGACAACCCTGGGGAGGGATTTTGAATGTCTGTATTTCTGTCTGCGATCCTGACTTCGGTGTCGCGCGCCGGTCGCGCCGTGGATCGCGCGCTCCCCTTGACCGAAATTCAAATCCGTTACCCGGGCTCGATTGCGGTGCCGCTCTGCCTGCATATCCGTGAGCGTGCAGCGGGGATCGGGCCGGTTTGCGATAGGGTCCGCCGCGACGGCAAGGATGCAGGAAGGGAATGGAATTAGTGAATGGCAGGGACGGCCCGGTGCGGTCTTTCCTGCTCCAAGGGCCCCGGGGATCGGGACGGGGCCGAGCCGATCGAGAAAGGATCATGTGCGATCGGCGTATTGGGACGAAATCAAGTCATGATCTCAACTTGTTATTTTGGAGGAAAGAACCCGTGAGATATTTAGCAATGGCCCTTTTCGGCCTCCTTGCCTCGGCAACGGTGGCGCTCGCCTGTCCGGATTACAACCAGACCGGCGCATCCTACACCTATTCGGGCGACCAGCTTTACAGCCCCCAATCCTTCAGCGTTGTGGCCGGTGGTCAGAACAACCTGCGCAATTGCGGGTTCAACAATTCCGGCTACGCCACATCGGCACCGGATTTCTCGTTCTACCTGAGCGGGATGGACCCCTATTATCTGGTCGCCGATGTGGTCAGCGCCTGCGATTCGGTGCTGTTGGTGAACACCGCCAACACCACCTGGCTGTTTGACGATGACAGCAATGGCAACCTCGACCCCCGGCTAGAGATCAGGGGGGCGCAGAACCTGAACGGGCGTGTCGATGTCTGGGTTGGCACCTATAACGGCAGTTATTGCGATGCGACGCTGAACATGGAGACCTGGTATGCTCAGGCCCCCGCGCCGGCCCCCGCACCGTTGCCGGTACCGACCCCGCTGCCGACACCGACCCCGGTCTATGCCTGCCCCAGCTATGACGTGCCGGGCCAGTCCTATACCGCCACCGGTCAGGAGCTTTACTCCCCACGCGCCTTCCCGGTGACGGCCACGGGCGGAGCGGAGCTGCGCAATTGCGGGTTCTCGAACCCGGGCTATGCCTCGCAGGTGCCGCAATACTCGTTCTACCTCAGCGGCATGGACCCCTACTACATGGTCGCCGATGTCGTTAGCGGTTGTGACACGGTCCTGCTGGTAAATACCGCCAACGCCACCTGGTTGTTTGACGATGACAGCAATGGCAACCTGGACCCCCGGCTGGAGATCCGTGGCGGGCAGAACCTGAACGGGCGCGTCGATATCTGGGTTGGCACCTATGGCAACACGACCTGCCAGGGCACGCTGAACCTGGAGACCTTCCTGGCGCAGGCTCCGGCACCGCTGCCGACGCCCCAGCCGTTGCCGACGCCACAGCCGTTGCCGACACCGGCACCTGTTGCGGCTTGCCCGACCTGGTCGGTTCCCGGTCAGACCTACAACCTGACCGGTCAGCAGCTCTACAGCCCGCAGCGCTATCAGGTGCAGGCTGGCGGCTCGACCGATCTGAACAGTTGCCCGGTGAGCGGGGTCGGCTATGTCTACTCGCAGCCGCAGTTCTCGTTCAACCTGTCGGGCATGGATGGCTATGGCCGGCTTGAGATCGAAGTCGAAAGCCAGTGCGATCCGACACTTCTGGTCAACACGCCCGATACCACCTGGTATTTCGACGATGACGGCAATGGCAGCCTTCAGCCGCTTTTGAACCTGAACTCGGGGCCTGCCATGAACGGGCGTCTGGATGTCTGGGTCGGCACCTATAACGGTGCGGCCTGTCCGGCGACGCTGGAACTGGAGACCTGGTATAACTGACGCCAGCGTTTCGTAAGAAAGAGAAGGGGCCGTCCGTCAGGGCGGCCCTTTTCATGTGACCGCGCCGAAAAGCGCCACTCGGCAGATCGCTGACAACAGGCGGGCAGGGCACCGGTTTGGGTGGGGTCCGCGCGCCCCGTATCCGCAAGAAACGGGTCGTCTGGCCGGGGCCGTTCGGGATAGTCAAAGCCGACAATGCTGCAGACGGACCCACCCGAAATGATCAAGCCGCCAGGACCCGCCATAGACCTGAGATCCGCGACCATGCTGCTGCTGCTTGCGGCGGTATGGGGCGGGACATTCTTTTTCGCGGAAATCGCATTGCGGGAGGTTCCGCCGCTGACCATCACGCTGCAGCGGGTGTTCTGGGCGGTGCCGATCCTGGCGCTGGTCGCGCGTCTGAAGGGGCTTGCCCTGCCGCGTTCGGTGCGGGTGTGGCGGGCGTATCTGGTGATGGGGGCGCTCAACAATGCCGTTCCCTTCTCTCTGATCTTCTGGGGCCAGATCCAGATCGACAGCGGTTTGGCCTCTATCCTGAACGCCACCACGGCCATGTTCGGCGCGGTTGTCGCGGGGGCGCTTTTGAAGGATGAACCTTTGACAGCGCGCAAATTGGCCGGGGCGGGGTTGGGCATCCTGGGGGTGGCGTTCATCATGGGGCCCGGCGCATTTACCGCGTTCAACCCCGCCAACCTGGCACAGCTGGCCATTCTGGGGGCGACCCTGTCCTATGCCTTTGCCGGGGTCTGGGGGCGGGCGGCTTTGTCCGGACAGGCACCTTTGATGAATGCCTTTGGCATGCTGGTTGGCAGCACCGTTTTGATGATCCCGATCGCGCTGATGCTGGAGGGCCCGCCGAGCCTGGCCCTTTCGATGAATGTATGGGCGGCCCTGCTGGCGATGTCGGGCTTGTCCACGGCGCTGGCCTATCTGCTCTATTTTGCCATTCTCGCGCGGGCCGGGGCGGCAAACCTGTTGCTTGTCACTTTGTTGATACCACCCTTTGCCATCGGCCTTGGGGTGCTGTTCCTGGGTGAGCGGATGTTGCCCGAGGCATGGATCGGTTTTGCCGTCATCGCCGCGGGGTTCGCTGTCACCGACGGGCGGCTGTTTTCGCGTTTTCGGCGGCAGCCATCGGGCTAGGCGAAAATCGTGCGATCCCCGGTGGCCGCCGTGCCACAGCATTCACACCGCGCCCGGGGCCCGCCCGCCGGATCGGCGCGTGCAATGTTCGGAACGGAAAGATTCTGGAAACTGGACCTGACCGGCTTGAGTCGCCATAATTCAACACATGGCCATGCGCAGCGCGCAGTGGGCCGGGCCCTCGCCGTTTTTGTGCGGACCGCCAAAGGATCAAAGAGTCGCAAAAAACCTTTGAACCGATGCGCAATACGGGGAGACGCATAGTGTAGTTGGTCTTACAGTATTTAAGTGTAGACATGACACTAACGAGGGGTTATGATCCCCTTGCATGATAAAAATGGAGATTACAATGCGCACCCTTATTGCTTCTTTTGTTGTTCTTTTGTCCCTTTCCGCAGCCGCCATGGCCTGCCCGCAGATCACCCAAGGCCGGGCCTCTTATTCCGTGACCGGCCAGGATCTTTACAGCCCCAACAGCTACTCTGTGACTGCCGGCGGCAACCAGAGCCTGCGCAACTGTGGGTTCAGCAATTCCGGCTACGTGATTTCGCAGCCTGATTTCTCGTTCTACACCTCTGGCATGCAGCAATATGGCCGGTTGGAGATCGAAGTGACCCAAGCCTCTTGCGATACGGTTCTGCTGGTGAACTCGGCCAATGCGTCGTGGTATTTCGATGATGACAGCGCTGGCAACCTGCTTCCCCGCGTGAACCTTTACGGCACCGCCAACCATCAGGGCCGGATTGACGTCTGGGTTGGCACCTATGGCACCCAGACTTGCGGCGCGACGCTCGAAATGGAAACCTGGTATAACTGATCCGGGTTCCACCGCTTGATCCAGGAAAGGCCGTCCGGTTTCGGGCGGCCTTCTCTTTTGGGAGCAGTATCGAGCAGCCGGTGCAACCCCCGGGAATCAGAACAGAAAAAATAGATCAAAAATAGTTTTGCAGTGACACGAAATATGTTCGTATGGTGCGCCTGCATGATTAAAATGGAGATTTCAATGCGCGTTCTTTTCGCTTCTTTTTTTGTCCTGGTGTCGATGTCGGTCGCGGCCTTTGCTTGCCCCGATTACGATCAATACGGCGCGACCTACACGCTGACGGGTCAACAACTTTATACACCGCAGGATTACCCCGTGACCGCCGGCGGCGGCAATTCGTTGCCCGATTGCGGGTTCAGCAATACCGGCTACGTGATCTCCGCGCCGGATTTTTCGTTCATCCTGTCGGGAATGGGTGCTTATGACCGGCTTGAAATCGAGGTCACCGCCGCCGATTGCGACACCGTATTGCTGGTCAATTCGGCCGATGCGACCTGGTTCTTTGACGATGATACCAACGGCAACCGCCCGGTTGTGAACCTTTACGGCACATCCAACACCGAAGGTAAGGTCGATGTCTGGGTCGGCACTTATGGCAGCACGCCCTGTGCCGCGACCTTGCAGATGGAAACCTGGTAAGCTTGGCCGATTGACACCGGCTGCAAAAGGGCAGGGCGGGAAAGGAAACCGGCCCTGCCCAATACCGAATACCCCATAATCCAGACATGAAAACGCCCGCGCCTTCGTAAAAAGGCGCGGGCGTTTCTGTCCCCCATAAAGGGATCTGTCGGATCAGGCTTCTTCTTCGTTCGAGCCGTCTTCCGCAGGATTTTCGGCGACAGCCCCGGCCAGATCGTCGTCATCCGAGGCGGCGGCCCCGATATCGTCGAACAGTTCCGCGATCTCGAACTCGGCCTCGGCCTCGGCTTCGGCGGCAAGCTCCTGAATGGATTTGCCAGAGGCCTGCAATTCGGCCTCTTCGATTGAGCGGGCGACGTTCAGCGCGATATCGACCTCAACCTCGGGATGCAGGATCACGTGCACAATATGCAGACCCAGATCCTTGATCGGACGCGACAGGGCAACCTGTTTCTTGTCCAGGGTAATGCCCTCGGCAGTGGCCGCGTCAGCCGCGTCACGGGTGGTGACCGAGCCATAAAGCGCGCCGGCATCGGATGCCGACCGGATTACGACGAACTGCTGACCCGCCAGCTTGGCACCAAGCGATTCAGCTTCGGCCTTGCTTTCCAGGTTATGCGCTTCAAGCTGCGCTTTCTGGTTTTCAAAGGTCTTGAGGTTGGTTTCATTTGCGCGCAGGGCTTTTTTCTGCGGCAGCAGGAAATTGCGGGCATAGCCCTCCTTGACGGAGACGACTTCGC
>CAXBGQ010000156.1:0-7581 GCA_963975135.1 uncultured Nioella sp.
GTGGCCAGCGCGCAGTAATCCATGCCGGGGCAGGCGATGATGTCCGAGATCAGGCCGATGTTGGCGGTGGCGAGATCCGCGGCCTTCAGTCGGGCGTGGATTTCGGGCAGGTGGCGTTTGTGGACATGCGGCAGGATGACGTTCTGCTCATGGCTGATGCGCAGCTCATCATGGCCGAATTCCTGCGCGATACCCGCCATCACCCGCATCTGGTCGGCGGTGGCATCGCCGGGCGTTGCGCCTTGTTTTTTCAGGGAAATACTGACGATCGCGTAGCCATCGGCGCGATGCGGGGTCAAGTTTGTATCGGCCCAGGACCTGAACACCGGATCGGCCGCATAGGCGGCGTCGAACTCTGCGACCGGGGCGGTTTCAAAGGCGGGCGGGGCGAAACCGGCGGCGATCTCGCTCAGCATTTCGCGCGCCCGGGCCGCATTATAGAGCGATTTGCGCAGGACAAATTCGGTCTCGACCTCGTCGCGCAGATTGTTCAGCCCGAACTCATGCACCAAAATCTTGATGCGGGCCTTATACTTGTTGTCGCGCCGTCCGATCATATTCCAGACCGCGACGGTGGCCTCAAGATAGGGGATCAGATCGTCCAGCGTTATGAAATCGGCCAGCACCTTGCCGATCATCGGGGTGCGGCCAAGCCCGCCGCCAACCCAGACCTGATATCCGATCCGGCCCTCGCGCTCGACGATGCGCAGCCCAATATCATGGGCCGCCGTCACCGCGCGGTCATTGGGGCTGCCGGTGATGGCGATCTTGAACTTGCGCGGCATGAACTGAAATTCGGGGTGGTCGGTGGACCATTGCCGCAGCAGCTCCGCCACCGGGCGCGGGTCGGCGACCTCATCTGATGCGGCCCCGGCAAAGTGATCGGCGGTGACGTTGCGGATGGTGTTGCCGCTGGTCTGGATGGCATGCATGCCAACCTCGGCCAGCGCGTCCAGCATATCGGGCACGTGGCGCAGTTTCGGCCAGTTATACTGAATGTTCTGGCGCGTGGTGAAATGGCCATAGCCCTTGTCCCAGGTCTCGGCGAGATAGGCCAGCTGCCGCATCTGCGCCGAATTGAGCGTGCCATAGGGGATCGCCACACGCAGCATATAGGCGTGCAATTGCAGGTAGAGCCCGTTCATCAGCCTCAGCGGTTTGAACTCATCCTCGGTCAGCGAGCCGTCGATGCGGCGTTCCACCTGGGCGCGGAACTGGGCGTTGCGTTCGGCCAGAAAGGCGCGGTCGAATTCGGTATAGCGATACATCGCTTAGGCCTCCGCCTGCTTGCCATGGGCATAGTTCGAGGGGCCGCGCATGCGAAATGCTTCGCGGAAATGGGTGGGGGCAGGGCCATTATTCGTGGCGCGGGCATCGGCCAGATAGGCCCCCACGATGGTGTTTGCCTGTTGGCTGGCATCGAGCAGGCGGATGGTGGCATGCGCCTCGTCCTCGATCAGCTCTGCCTCGGCCAGACGGCGCGACCAGCGGTCATCGGCGGTCTGGTAGACGACATCGCCCTCAAGCAGATCATTTGCGGTGACGACTTTCGGAGTAAATTCACGGGCCATGGAGCACCTCGGGAAGTTGAGTGATTTGGGTTTGGGCGGCGCGCGGGGCGAGGCCGTAAAGCAGGATGGCGGGGCCGGACATCTCGGCGCGGTCGAGATCGGCGGAAAGCGTCGCCAGGCAGCTTTCCAATACGGACTGATCGGGCCGGGAGGCGTTTTCGACAATGGTCACAGGGGTTTGCGGGGTGGCCCCATGCATCAAGAGACGCCCTTGCAGGAACCGCGCGCCGCGTTTGGCCATATAGATCGCCGCCGTCGTGCCGGGGCGGGCAAGGGCGCGCCAATCCTGTTCGGCAAATCCAGCCGTATCGTGGCCGGTCAGGATGCGTAGCGCCGAATTGCGGCCGCGCTGCGTCAGGCTTTGACCGATGGTGGCGGCAGCGGCCGAGGCGGCGGTGATGCCGGGCAGGATCGACCAGGACACGCCGCTTGCGTCCAATGCGGTTAATTCTTCGTCCAATCTGCTATAGATTACCGGATCACCGGATTTCAGACGCACCACCTGCGCGCCGGTTCTGGCGTGTTTGATCATCAAAGCGGCGATTGTGGTTTGGTCGGTCGAGGGGCCAAATCCCTCCTTGCCGACATCCAGCATCACCGCTTCGCGCCGGGCCAGCTCCAGAATTTCGGGGGCAATCAGCCGGTCATGGATAATGACATCGGCCTCGTCCAATGCGCGCCGCGCTTTCAGGGTCAGCAATTCCGGATCACCGGGGCCGGCACCGACCAGGGCCACATGACCGGCGCGCGGGGCAGCAGACCGATGCGCCTCCAGCAGTTCGTCCAACGCATCCTTGGCTCCTTGTGCGCCGTTTTCGGTCAACGCACGTGGACCCGCGCGGAAATAATACTCGGCCCAGAAATCGCGCCGCTTACGGCCAAAGGGCAGGGCCTCGGCAGCCCGACGGAAGGATTTGCCGATCCGGGCCAGGGTGCCGAGCGTGGGTGGCAGGCGATCCTCAAGCTCACGTTTGATGGCGCGCGCCAGCACCGGGGCTGCGCCCTCGGTGCCGATGGCCACGGTGACCGGATCGCGATCGACAATGGCGGGGGTGATGAACTGGCTGTCGGCCAAGTTGTCGACGATATTGACCAAGGCACCCTCGGCCCGCGCGATGGCGGCGGTGCGGGCGTCTTCGGCGGTATCCTCGTCGGCGGCATAGAAAAGCGCGGCACCGGCTACATCGCCCGATTGCAACGCGCGGCGGTGCAATGTCAGCTTGGCCGCATCGGCCCAATCCACGATCTCGGGCGCGGGATCGGTGGCAAAGACGAAAACCTGCGCTTCGGTCTTCATCAGCAGGCGCAATTTGGCCAGGGCCGCATCGCCGCCGCCCGACAGCACCAGCCGCTGGTTTTCCATCGCAAGGAAGATCGGGAAATGTTTCATAACGCGCGTTCCTGTTTCTGCTTCTAGATATAGGATATTTTCCCGGTTTTTGGCCAGATGGGCTTGCGGATAAGGACGTTTGTTTTATGTACTGTCGATATGCGTTGTTCGTGTTCCAACCAAAGGGGAATTGCTAAATGTCTGTCCAGATCGACGCTCTGGATCGGAAGATCCTTCAGGCCCTGCAAGAGGATGCCAGCCAATCGCTGGATGAAATTGCCAAGAAAGTCGGCTCTTCCAAGACGCCGGTCTGGTCGCGGATCCGTAAAATGCGCGCCGCGGGCATCATCGGCCAGCAGACCGTGGTGCTGGATGCCGATGCGCTAGGGCTGGAGGCCTGTTTCTTTGTCCTGATCCGCACCTCCGAGCATGAGGCCGATTGGCAGCAAAAATTCCTCGCCACGCTCAAGGCCCGCCCCGAAGTGATGGAGGCGCACCGTCTGGCGGGCGATATCGACTATATCCTCAAGGTGCGGGTGGCCAATGCGCGTGCCTATGACGTGTTCTATCAGGCGCTGATATCAGAGGTGCGGATCTACAATGTCACCGCGCTGCTCAGCATGGAGCAGATCAAATCCACCACGATGCTGCCGCTTTAGGCGCGGCCATTACGCCGTGCCCGTGTGGATCAACTCCGTCTCGACATGGGCTCCGCTTTCAAGCGTCCGGTGGACCGGGCATTTATTGGCGATTTCCAGCAGCCGGGCGCGTTGGTCCTGGTCCAGATCGCCCACCAGCGTGATACGGCGAATGAACTGGTCGATCTTGGAGGTATGCGCGCTGGCATCCTGGGCATGAACCTTGTCATGCAAAATATCGACGGAAACGCCCGTCAACGGCCAACCCTTGCGCCGTGCATACATGCGGATCGTCATCGAAGTGCAGGCCCCAAGCCCGGCGGCAACGAATTGATAGGGGGTAAAGCCCTGATTGGTGCCACCGTAAGACAGCGGCTCATCCGCGACAGCGTGAAAAAACGGCCCCGCCTGCACATCCTGACGGAAACCGGCCGCGTCGGCCTCGACCACGCGGGTTACGCCCTCTGGTGCGCCGATCGGCGGTGCGGGCGGGCGCAGGGGCACGTATTTCGTGACCCATGCTGCGATAACCTCGGCGGCGTATTCGGCATCCTCATTGCGGGTCAGCAGGTGGTCGGCATCGTCGAGCGTGACAAAGCTTTTCGGATGCTTGGCGGCGACAAAAATCTGGGTGGCGTTTTCGATGCCCACAGTGGCGTCGCGCGGCGCGTGCAACACCAGTAACGCCTTGTGAAGGTTGGCGATTGCCGGGGCCAGGTTTTCGGCGCGAACATCCTCGACAAAGCCTTTTCCGATGCGGATCGGGCGGCCTGCAAGCATGACTTCACCGGCCCCGTCGGCCTCGATCCGGTCCAGGGCATCGCCGAAATTATGCGTCACATGGCCGGGGTCAAAGGGCGCGCCGATGGTGATGACCGCCTTGACGCTGTCGATGTCGCCTGCCGCGCGCAGTACCGCCGCCCCGCCAAGCGAATGCCCGATCATCAGCGCAGGGGCCATGCCGCGGCCCCCAAGCGCATCGGCCGCGGCAGCCAGATCGGCGACATTGGTGGAAAAGGAGGTGTTTTCGAACTCGCCCTGCGAATGGCCAAGCCCGGTGAAATCGAAGCGCAGAACGGCAATGCCCATCCCGGCCAGTCGCGCGGCGATGCGGCGCGCGGCGGCGATATCCTTGCCGCAGGTAAAGCAATGCGCCAGAAGCGCCGTGGCCAGATGCGGGCCCGCGGGCAGATCCAGCCGCGCGGCCAGCTGCCCGCCATCATGGCCGGGAAAGGTGAAACGTTCGGTGGGCATGGGGCGCGTCCTTCGCGAAAATGCGTTGCATTGCAGAATGTGGGCCGAGGCAGGCTGCCGCAACCCATATCACGCGGGCGTGTAGGGATGTGTGCATGCGGTGCGGTTTTCCGACCGGTGGTTTTCAAATGCACGACCGGGTTTGGACTCCACCGAGCCGAAGCCCGCCAACAGAAACCATCCATGCCCCCGGATGCCGGCAACCGAAGGCCGGCCGCGCCTGGGATCGGATTATTCCGGGCTGACGCTGCATGACGGCCTGACCGCGTGAGGAAGAAGTTGGACCCAAATTCTTCGGTCCCCAAAAATCTTGACGCAAGATTTTTGCACCCGGTCGCTCAGCCGCCCATCAACCGCTCATCGAAAGGATACTGGGTCAGATTCTCAAAGCCGTCCTCGGTAATCAGCACCTGATCCTCCAGCTTGATCGAGAAATCGCCACCCTCGGGGCTGATCAGCGCTTCGACGCAAAGCGTCATGCCCGGCTCCAGCACGTAATCGAACGCGCCCTCCACCGCGTTGTCGGGATAGGCGATCAGCGGCCATTCATCGCAAAGCCCGACGCCATGCATCAGACAGCTGTATTTCTGCTTTTGATATTGCGGAGCCAGAATATGGGTATGGGCCGTCAGATCCTCGAACCGGACGCCGGGTTTCAGCATCTCCATATTTGTCATGATGTGATCATAGCCATGGCGCATCGCGTCAATCATGTCGGGGCGCGGGTTGTCTTCGCCGATCCACCAGGTCCGCGAAATATCGGCGCACATGCCATAACAGCCGATGAGGTCTGTATCAAAGGCGAGGATTTCGTTGTTCTGCAAAACGCGCGGTCCGCATTCCTGAAACCACGGGTTGGTGCGCGGGCCGCTGGTCAGAAGGCGGGTTTCGATCCATTCGCCGCCGCGCGAGATATTGGCCTTGTGCAGCTCGGCCCAGATCGCATCCTCGGTCATGCCGGGTTCGGCGGCGGCCTCCATGTCGGCCACGGCGGCCTCGCAGGCCAGCATGGCACAGCGCATCGCCAGGATCTCATCGGGGCCCTTGATGACGCGGGCCTTTTCGGTGACCTCTTCGCCGTCCTTGACCTCAAAACCGCAAGTCTCAAGCGCGCGCAGACCGTGCAGCATGATCTTGTCGACCGCCAGCCGGGTGTTGCCGGGGCTATGTTCGGCCATCAACGCGCGCACTTCGTTGGCAAAGGCGTCGGCGGCCACATCGACCTTGTCGCCACGGTCGAAATAGAACAGATCGGCACCCGATCGGACCTCGCGCACCAACGGATTGAACCCGGACAGAAACGGGGCGTTCTTGTAATCCCACAACACCATATAGCCATCGGCCAGGATCAGGCAGGCACGAAACGGATTATGCGTGTTCCAGAGCTGCATATTGGTGCTGTCGGTCGCGTAGCGGATGTTGAGCGGGTCAAAGACCAAGAGCCCGCCGTAGTCCCGCTCGGCCAGCTTTCCGGTGATCCGGTTCAACCGGTAGGCGCGCATGTCGGGCAGGTTGGGCAGGACCAGGCCCGCAGCCTCCCATTCGGCATAAGCCAGCGGCGTCGGCCCGATCTCGACCCGGTCATTGTCATTCAGGGTACCGTCAGGCAGATGCGGCCCCTTTGACGGGTCAATCTTGCGCGTGTGCGGGCGATAAGCTTCATTCATTCTGGACCCTCCCGATACTCGGCCCCACACTGACGCGGGGGAATCGCGCCCGCGCGCGGGTTTGCGCCATGAAAGAGGTCGAATTTGGAACAAATCTGCCAGCTTAGCCTGCCATTCGCGCCCTGGATGGTGCCCGCCGCGCGGCGATTACCGGGCATTCAGCCGCTCGATATGGCCGATTGGCTGGTGGTCGATGAGGCATTCGCGGCCCAGATGGCGCTGCGTGACCGGTTGCTGGTGGAGCGGCGCGCGGATGTGTTCGGGGCCAGCGACATCGCCCCGGCGCAGGAATTGCTGAACCTTGTGCTGGCGCATCTGGGGCCGGACTACCGGGTTGAGCCTGACCGTGTAATCCGCCCCGATGGGGTCGAGGTGGGTTTGGACAGCGATCACCCGCTGGTCGTGGCCGCGCGGCTGGTGCAAGAGGATCTGTGCCTGCTGGAGCAGCCAGATGGTGCCGGAGAACATGTGCTGACCGGCGCGGTGCTGTGCTTTCCCGCCAGTTGGACCCTGGCCGAGAAACTGGGCCGCCCCCTGACCACGATCCACGATCCGGTGCCGGATTACGCCGCCGACATGGCCGCGCGCGTGCAGCGTCTGTTCGATGCGCTGCATCCCGACCGCCCGCTTTGGCGCGCCAATGCGCTGCTTTATGACGATCCGACCCTCTATCAGCCGCGCCGCCACGCAGATCGCCGCGACCGGCCCGAAGGCCAGCCGCCGTTTCTGCGTTCGGAACGCCAGAGCCTTCTGCGGCTGCCCGAAACCCGCGCGGTCGTGTTCTCGATCCACACCTGGGTGGTGGCCTGGGAAAACCTCACGCCGGAACAGCGTGCCGGGCTTGCGTCCCATCCGGTCGACACGGTAGGGGCAGAGCCATGAGCCTGATCGAAGACCAGTATGACGCCTATCCATACCCTGAACGCGACCCGGCGGATGAGGCCAAGCGCCTGATCACCGGATCGCCCTCGCACCCGTTGGAGATCGACCATTTCCTCTTTGCCGGGCGGCGCGACTGGTCACAGCCCTTTCGCGCTCTGGTGGCGGGCGGTGGCACTGGCGATGCACTGATCCAGATGGCGCAGATCCTGACAAGTGCCGGAAAACCCTACGAGATCACC